>NZ_JBFULV010000033.1:0-64476 GCF_054049715.1 Rhizobacter sp. P5_C2
GGCCCGGCGGCCGCGGGGCTGGGGGCGACGCCGGGCACCGAGCACCTGTCGGCCTTGCGCGAGGGCTACCTGCGGCTGCTCGGGAGCGAACGCGGCTTGCGCTTCCTTCGGCTGCAGACGGCGCAGGGCTTGTCGGAGGCGCTGACCGACCCGGCGCTCGCGAAGCCGGTGGTGGCGCGGGCCGACGGGCGGGTCGCGCTGGCGGCGCTGGCGTTCGTGTTGTTGTTGCTGCGCAGCGCGTGGCCGGCGGCGCAGCGGATGCGTCAGGCGCTGCGGAAGAAGCCATCGGCCGCGGCGAGTGCGGCGGCATCGGACTGAACCGTGCCGGGCGGGCCGCCCTTGCCCCACAGCGCGCCGGCGAACGGCATCGACAGGAAGCCGGCGCACAGCTGGGCGGAGTCGATCATCGGCTGCGCCTTCGCGCGGTCACCGCTGGTCGTCACGAGGTGCATGCGCTTGCGAGCCATCTCGGCCTTGAACGGCAGGCCCTCGATGCGCAACCACGCGCTCCAGTGGTCGAGGTAGGTCTTCAGCGAGCTCGGAAAGCTGTACCAGTAGACGGGCGACACCAGGACGAGATCGGTGCAGCCCATCGTCGCGTCGAGCAGCGAGCGCAGGTGGCCGTCGTCGGGCCAGGGGTAGGTGCCGACGGTGTGGCGCTGGTCGGTGAAGGATGGGACCGGCATGTGCGCGAGGTGCAGCCAGGTTTGCGTGGCGTCGGCAGGCAGGCTCTCGGCGGCGCGCCGGGCGAGCCATTCGGTGTTGCCGACGTGGCCGGGCTCGCGGGTGGAGGCGACGATGAAGAGGAAGTGGGGCATGGTCGGGTCGCGGCAACGAATGAAACGCACGCAGTGTTCCATGAAGTCGGCTTGAAGCACGCCGCACCGATACTTCCCCCCTACCGACATGAAACTGGAGTTCTCGATGCCCCGCTACGTTGCCCATCCCCTGTCCTGCTTCGCGCTCGTGCTGGGTGCCCTGATCGGATCGCCGGCCCAAGCCCAGACCGTCGAGGCGGTCACCGTCAACGAGTACGACGTCTTCGTCGATCCGCCGACCGCCTTCGCGTTCATCAAGCTGCCGACCGGCTGGAAGTTCATCGGCAAGCTCGATGCCGCGCAACTGCGCCAGCTGCCGCCTGGAACGCTGACCTCGCTGCTGCCGGCGGATGAAGAAGCGACGCGGCTCGCGACCGGATCGAAGCCTGTGTCGGTGAAGCGCAAGAGCTGACACGCACAGCCCCGTTGGGCTGAGCCTGTCGAAGCCCCGGCTCGATGCACACAGACCCTTCGACAAGCTCAGGGCGAACGGTTTTCCCCCCTCCGTTCGGGCTGAGCCTGTCGAAGCCCCGCCTCGATGCACACAGACCCTTCGACAAGCTCAGGGCGAACGGTTTGCCCCCGTCCGTTCGGGCTGAGCCTGTCGAAGCCCCGGCTCGATGCACACAGACCCTTCGACAGGCTCAGGGCGAACGGGGTTTCTTTGCAACGGCCTGGTCTCTCCAGGGACCTCTTGGGCTCAGGGCGAACGGGTTTTTCGGCCCAAGCCCTTCGCGCTGTCCAAGCCCTTCGCATCGGTCAGCACGATGTCATCCAGCACCGCATCGGTGAAATCGGCCCCGGTGACATCAGCCCCGCGCAGATCGGCGCCGGCCATCTTCGCGTTGAAGAAATTCACGCCGCGCAGGTTGGCGTTGACCAGCTTCGCGAACGACATCAGCGAGCGGTTCAAGTCCGCCCCTTCGAGGTCGGCCTCGCTCAGGTCGGCGCCCGACAGGTCGGTGCGCATCTGCCCCATGCCCTGGTTCTTGATGTTGACGCCGAGGTTGGCCCCGACCAGCTTCGCGCGCCGCAGATCGACCCCCGGAAAATCCGCGATGACGCGTGCCCCGCTCAGGTCGGCACCCGCGAACGTCGGCGGCTTCTTCACCTCGCCGCCCAGCACCACCACGCTGAGCAGGCTGCTGCCCACCAGCGTGGCCCCGCTGAAGTCGGTGCCCATCAGCCACGCGCCGTTCAGGTTGACGCGCGTCAGGTCGCAACCGTTGAAGCGGCTCAGCACCAGCTTCGACGCAAACAGGCTGGCCCCGGCGAGCCGCGCCTGGCGGAAATCGACGCGGCTCAAGTCGAGGTCGGACAGGTCGTGGCCCGACAGGTCGGCCGGCTGCTGCGCCGTGCCGGCCGCCAGCCGCTCGCGCACCTGCTCGACGGTGAGGGGCGCGGCCTGCGCGCCTCGGCTGCCGATGCCGAGCAGCGCGGACGCGATGCCGATGTTCCAGACCCTTCTGCGCATGGTGTTGGCTCCCGCGGAGCGATGATGCTGTGCGGTGCCGCGCAAAAGATCAAGGCCGTCAACCCTGCCGAGGAGACCGACATGTCGCAATGGCGCAAGAAGACCCCTGACGAAACCTACTCGACCGACGAGGTCGAGGCCCGCCTGAAGGCCGAGCTGCCGAGCTGGCACCTCGAGGACGGCTGGATCCGCCGCAAGTACAAGACCGGCGGCTGGAAGGGCACGCTGATGGTGGTGAACACCGTCGGCCACCTCGCCGAAGCGGCCTGGCACCACCCGGACCTCACGGTCTCGTTCGCCTTCGTCACCGTGAAGCTGATGAACCACGCGGCCAAGGGCATCACCGACAAGGACTTCGCGCTCGCCGCGAAGATCGAAGAGGTGGTGATGTGGCGGCCCGGCGCGGACGAAGGCTCGGCGCTGGAAGGCACGCCCGACGATCCGCGCTTCAAGTACATCAAGTACGACTGAAGCCGCCGCAGGACACTGTGTCCCCCGGCCGGGACAGGCGCGGGTTGCCGCGCGCCTTCCGCCCCCGCTTTTCCGGGGTAAACCCCAGCGGAACGGCGCTTGCTTACCCAGGCTCCAATGCCTGTCACCGCCGCCGACCCCCACCGCCTGCTGACGCTTCGCGCGCCGGGCCGATTGCACCTCGGGTTCCTCGATCCGGCCGGCACGCTGGGCCGCCGCTTCGGCAGCCTGGGGCTGGTGATCGATGGCCTCGCGACCGAGGTCGCGCTGAGCAGCGCACCACTCGACGAGGTGGTGACCGTGGAGCCCGCAGCGCAGGCCGAGCTCGAACGCGCCACCCGCTTCCTGCAGTTGCTGCGCGAACACACCGGCCTGCGTGCGCCGCTGCGCCTGCAGCTCACGCGCGTGCTGCCGCCGCATGCGGGTTTCGGCTCGGGCACGCAGCTCGCGCTCGCCATCGGCCGGGTGTTCGCGCACTGGCACGGCCTGGCACTCGGCAGCGCGACGCTCGCGCACTGGCTCGCGCGCGGGCTGCGCTCGGGCATCGGTATCGCCGGTTTCGACCAGGGCGGCCTGCTGCTCGACGGCGGCCCCGGCCCCGACGGCCTGCCGGCACCGCTGCTGTCGCGCATCGCCTTCCCGGCCGCCTGGCGCGTCATCGTGGTCCAGGACGATCGCCACCGCGGCCTGTCGGGTCCGCAGGAGAAGCAGGCCATCGCGACGCTGCCGCCCTTGCCGCAGGCGCTGTCGGCCGACATCTGCCACCAGGTGCTAATGCGCGTGCTGCCCGGTGCCGCGAGCGGCGAGTTCGCGCTGTTCGCGGCCGGCATCAACCGCGTGCAGCTGCTGCTCGGCGAGCACTTCGCGCCGGCCCAGGGCGGCGCGTACACCAGCGCGGCGGTGGGCCGCATCGTGCAGGCGATCGATGGCGCGGCCATCGGCCAGAGTTCGTGGGGACCGACCGGGTTCGCGATCCTGCCGTCGCAGGCGGCCGCCGAGGTGGCGGTGCAGGCGCTGCGCGCCACGCGCGCGCTCGAACCCGGCCTCACGCTGAGCATCGTCGCCGGCCTCAACCGCGGCGCGCTGCTCAGCGAGCACGCCTGCGAACCGCATTGATCGCATCGACCCCGGAGCTCGCGATGGAACGCCCCTACATCCTCCACCTGTTCACCCCGGGCCGGCAGGCCAGCCCGTTCGACGTCAACATGGCCGCCGACGCCGGCTACCAGGTGATCGCGCCCTACTGCGAGGTCGATCTCGACGGCATCGCCGCGCTGACGCAGGACGCGATCTTCTCGCGCGGCCCGAAGGGCGTCGCGCGCACCGGCCTCTTCATCGGTGGGCGCAACGCGATGCTCGCGACCGACATGCTCGAGCGCGCCCGCGCCGCGATGGTCAAGCCCTTCGTCGTGTCGGTGATGGCCGACCCGAGCGGCGCCTACACCACGGCCGCGGCGATGGTCGCCTGCACCGAGGCCGCGCTGCAGAAGCAGCATGGGTTCGGCCTGACCGGCCTGCGTGTGGTCGTGCTCGGCGGGCTGGGCCCGGTGGGCCGCATCGCGGGCGTGATCGCCGCACAGGCCGGAGCGCTGGTCTCGTTGTCCAGCCGCAGCGGTGCGGCCGCGGCCGAAGCCGCCGCGCATGAAACCGCCACGCGCTTCGGCGTCACGCTGCATGGCGTGTCGGGGGCCGACCCTGCGGCCGTGCGCGCATCGCTCGCCGACGCCGACGTGGTGCTGGCCTGCGCCGCGGCCGGCGTGCAGGTGGTCTCGGCCGATGACCTGAAGCAGGCCGGCCGGCTGAAGGTGGCGGCCGACGTCAACGCCGTGCCGCCGGAGGGCATCGCCGGCGTCGGCGTGATGGACGACGGCAAGGCGCTGGCCGGCAGCACGGCGGTCGGCATCGGCGCGCTCGCGGTCGGCAACGTCAAGTACCAGACGCAGCACCGCCTGCTGGTGCAGATGCGCGAGTCCGACAAGAAGGCGCTGGTGCTCGGTTTTCCGGAGGCGTTCGCGACCGCGCGCGCGTTCCTCGCGGAGCGTGCGGCCGGCGACGCCACGTGAAGGGCGTGCAGGACACGATCGCCGTGGCCGCGCTGTCCGCCCGCATGATGGCCGAAGCCGCGGTGCGCGACGGCTTCGACGTGGTCGCGCTCGACCTGTTCGGCGATGCCGACACGCGCGCCGCCGCGTCGCAGTGGATCAGCCTCGGCGAACCGGCGTCGCTCGAGATCGACGACGCGCTGACGCTGTCGGCCTTGCGCGAACTGGCGCGCCGCGGCGACGTCAGCGGCTGGATCGCCGGCAGCGGCTTCGAAGGCCGGCCGCGCCTGCTGGCCGAAGGCGCGCAGCTGCTGCCGCTGATCGGCACGCCGGTGTCTGCCGTGTGCCGCGTGCGCGACCCGGCGCTGTTCTTCGACCTGCTCGCGTCGCACGGCATCCGGCATCCGCCGGTGCGTCTCGGCGCCCTGGCGCGTTCGCTGCCCGATGACGGCGCGCGCTGGCTGGTGAAGGACGCCCTCGGCAGCGGCGGCTGGCAGGTGCGCGTCGCGACGCCGGGGCAAGTGGCCGAGCTGCCGGCGCAGCACTACCTGCAGCAGGAAGCGCCCGGCGTGCCGATGTCGGCCACCTTCGTCGCGAACGGGCGCCAGGCCATCGTCCTCGGCTTCAACGAGCTGACGGTGCGCCGCTTCGGCACGCGGCCGTTCGTGTTCTGCGGTGTCGTCGGACCGGTTGCGCTGGGCACCCTCGCCGCCTCGCGCGTGCAGGCCGCCGTGCGCGCGCTGACCACCGGCTTCGAGCTGCGCGGCCTGTGCAGCCTCGATTTCATGCGCGATGGCGACGAGATCGCGGTGCTCGAGGTCAACCCGCGCCCACCTGCCAGCCTGGCCTTGTACGGCGCCGGCGCGATGGCGGCCCATGTGCAGGCCTGCCTGCACGGCGTGCTGCCGCCTCCCCCGACGCCGACGCGGGTCGAGGGCCTGGAGATCGTGTTCGCGCGCCACGGCGGGCAGGTCGATGCGGCGCTGGCGCAGCGCCTCGCCAGCCGGCCCGACACGCACGACCACCCTCACGCCGGCACGCGTTTCGCGGCCGGCGACCCGCTGTGCAGCCTGAGCGCCAGCGGCCCCGATGCCGATGCGGTGCGCGCGGCCCTGCACCAGGCCCGCGAGGCCTTGCTGGACACCCTGGAGACACCGTCATGACCGAACTCAGCGTCAACACGCGGGCGCGTCCGCTGGTCGAGCGCCTCATCGCCGACGCCGACGCGCTGCAGGTGGCAGTGCGCCGCGACGAACGCGGCGTGTGCATCGTCGATGCCGGCATCGGCGTGCGCGGCAGCATCGCCGCCGGCCTGCTGGTCGGCGAGATCTGCATGGGCGGGCTGGGCCAGGTCGGGCTGCAGGCCGGCGAGCGGCACGGCTGGCCGACCTGGATCGAGGTGCGCAGCTCGCAACCGGTGCTGGCCTGCCTGGGCAGCCAGTACGCCGGCTGGAGCCTCGCGGCCACGAAGGAAGAAACCGGCGGCAAGAAGTTCTTCTCGCTGGGCTCGGGCCCGGCGCGCGCGCTGGCCGGCAAGGAAGACCTGTTCAACGAACTCGGCTACCGCGACCATGCCGACTGCGGCGTGCTGGTGATGGAGGTCGACCGGCCGCCGCCGACGGTGATCGTCGACAAGCTGCTGCACGACTGCGCACTGAAGGCCGACGGACTGACGATCGTGCTGACGCCGACCACCAGCCTCGCCGGCACCACGCAGATCGTCGCGCGCGTGCTGGAGACGGCCTTGCACAAGGCGCACACGCTGGGCTTTGCGCTGGCGCACGTCGTCGAGGGCGTGGCGACTGCACCGCTGCCGTCGCCGACACCCGACGGCGCGCAGGCGATGGGCCGCACGAACGACGCCATCCTGTACGGCGGCCAGGTGCACCTGGCGGTGCGCGGCGACGATGCGGCGGCGCGCGCGCTGGCGCTGACGCTGCCGTCCACCAACTCGCGCGACCACGGYCGCTCGTTCGCCGACATCTTCAAGGAGGCCGGCTACGACTTCTACAAGATCGACCCCGGCCTGTTCGCGCCGGCCGAGGTGTGGGTCAGCAACCTCGACAGCGGCAACACCTGGCACGGCGGTGCGCTGAACATGGCGCTGCTGCGGCAGCTGTGGTTGCAGGAGGCGTGATGCGCATCGCGATCATGACCGACGAGGTCGGCTGGCACACCCGGCAACTGCAGAGCGCCTTGCGTGCGCGCGGTGCGGTCGGGCGCTGCATCGACCTCGCCGATTGCCACATCGACACCACGCTCGCGTGGCACGGCCTCTCGCTGCCCGGCTTCGGCCGCGCGCTGCCCGATGCGGTGCTGGTGCGCGGCCTGGCGGGCGGCAGCTTCGAGCAGGTCACCAAGCGGCTCGGCGTGCTGCATGCGCTGCGCGAGCTCGGCGTGCCGGTCTACAACGACGCGCGGGCCATCGAGCGCAGCGTCGACAAGTCGATGACCAGCCTGCTGCTGCATGCGGCCGGCGTGCCGACGCCCCCCACCTGGGCCACCGAATCGCAGGCGCAGGCCCAACGCATCGCGATGCGCGAAGGCGCGGCCGGCCATGCGCTGGTGCTGAAGCCGCTGTTCGGCTCGCAGGGCAAGGGGCTGCAGCTGGTCGGCGAGGTCGACGGCGTGCACCACGCGCTGCCGCCGCTCGACAAGGGCTTCGGTTCGCTCGCCTACCTGCAGCGCTTCGTGCCGGCGACCACCTCGCCCGGCTTCGACTGGCGCGTGCTGGTGGTGGGCGGCAACGCGATCGCCGCGATGCGCCGCGTCAGTTCGCACTGGATCCACAACGTCGCGCAAGGCGCGCGCTGCGAACCGGCCGAGCTGACGCCCGGCCTCGCGCAACTTGCCGAGCAGGCCGCGGCGGCGCTGGACATGGACTACGCCGGTGTCGACCTGATCCCGTCGGCGCAGGGCACGCAGGTGATCGAGGTCAACGGCGTCGCGGCCTGGCAGGGCCTGCAGCGGGTGACCGGGTTCAGCATCGCGCGGGCGATCGTCGACGACCTGCTCGACCGCAAGTACGCGGTACAGCACGCGGCGCAGCGCGCGCTCGGCGACGCGGCGTGAACCTGCAGGTGCAGCGCGCGATGGACGCGGCGAAGGCCGCCTTCCTGTGCGCCTGCACGCTCGATGTGGCGGTGCGCAAGCCGGGCAACGTCAGCCTGCAGTCCGGCGGCCACCGCATGCAGGCGTCGATGTTCATCGACAGCGCCACCGCCGCCGCCGGGCCGCTGTTCAGGCGCGGCGCGGGCGTCGGCGAGCGCATCGAGGCCGCGGTCGAGGCCAGCTGGTCGGTGGCGCACTGCAACACCAACCTCGGCATCCTGCTGCTGTGCGCCCCGGTCGCGGTGGCGGTGGAGCGGTGGCCCGATGCGGTGGCGCCGGCGGCCTTGCAAGACGCCATCGGCGAGGTGCTGGCCGGCCTGAGCCTGGCCGATGCCGCACACGCCTACCGCGCGATCGCCCGCGCCAACCCCGGCGGCCTCGGCGAGGCACCGGCCGAAGACGTGCGCGCCGCGCCGAGCATCGATCTGCGTGCCGGGATGGCCTTGTCGGCCGGGCACGACCTGATCGCGCGGCAGTACCGCGACGGCTATGCCGATGTGTTCGGCGTCGCGCTGCCCGCGCTGGGTCCGGGCTTTGCATGCCCGCAGGGGGCCGGTTGCGTGTCGCCCGATGCAAGCACGACGGCCGCCGTGCAGCGGCTTTACATCGCGCTGCTCGGCAGCTTTTTCGATTCACACATTGTCCGCAAACACGGCGAGGCGGTGGCACAGACTGTCATGACCGCGGCGCACGGCTGGCGCGGCGCCGCCGCGATGGACGGCGAGCCGGCCTGGGCGGCCTGGGACGAATCGCTGAAGGCACGGGGCATCAACCCCGGTACCAGCGCCGATTTGACGGTGGTCACGCTGATGATCGCCGGCCTTGCGGCGCGGTGGCACGGAACGTGATAACAGCCGTGAAGCATTGGCGCCTCGCCAGTGTCGGGAACGTCCCCAGTCACGTCCCCCAGAAACGCAAACAGGAGATGACACAGCCATGGCCAAGATCGATCGCATGATGGTCGGGGAGTCGCTCGTCGGAGACGGCAATGAAGTTGCCCACATCGACCTGCTCATCGGGCCGCGCGGCAGCCCTGCCGAGAGCGCATTCGCCAACGCACTGACCAACAACAAGGACGGCTTCACGTCGCTGCTCGCAGTGGTGGCGCCGAACCTGTTGACCAAGCCCGCGACCGTGATGTTCAACAAGGTCACCATCAAGGGCGCCAAGCAGGCGGTGCAGATGTTCGGCCCGGCCCAGCGCGGCGTCGCGATGGCGGTGGCCGACTGCGTCGAGGACGGCACCATCCCGATGGCGGAAGCCGACAACTTGTTCATCTGCGTCGGCGTCTTCATCCACTGGCTGGCCGAAGACGACAAGAAGATCCAGGACTACAACTACCGCGCCGTCAAGGAGTCGATCAAGCGCGCGGTGGCCGGCTCGCCGACGGCCGAGGAAGTGGTCGCGAAGAAGGGGTCGAGCGCGCACCCGTTCGCTGCGGCCTGACCCTTCGACAAGCTCAGCGTGAGCGGGGGGTGGTGTCCGGCACCATCCCCGAACCGAGCAGCTGGACGACGGTCGCCGAGCGGCCGATCATCGGCACCGGGCTCGCCACGCGTTCGATCTGCACGCCGACCGACGCCACGTCGGCGAACTTGCGCGGCTTGACGACCTTCACGCGGACCCAGCTGGCGCCGAACTCGCCCAGCAGGATGTCGGCGATCGCCTCGGCCAGCGCCTCCAGCAGCTTCAGCTGGTGCTCGGCCAGCAGGCGCAGCAGGCGTTCGCGCACGACGCTGTAGTCGATGGTGTCGCTGATGCGGTCGGTGTCGCAGGCGCGCGCCCGCGGCACGCCGGCATGCACGTCGATCACCAGCGGCTGCGGGTGGTGGAACTCCGACTCGTGGATGCCGATGACCGTTTCGCCGGTGAGGCCTTCAATGAAGATCAGGTCGAGCGGAAGCGGCGCGTCCGGGGCGGTGCTCGGGGTGCGGCTGGGGTGGGTCATCGGGTCTCCGGTGTTGTGGGATAGGTCGATCACACCAGCCCGCCGCAAAAACCAGGCCACGCAATCGACTCATCGTTTCACCCGGTATGCAGGGCCCGGGATCGCACCAGAATCGGGGTCCTGCGTTACCAGGGAGCCCACATGACGCTGGTCTTGCGAACAGGCGACGATCGCCACGCCGAACACGTGATGGACGTGGTGCGAAGCGGCATCCACGATTCGGCGAACGACGTGGTGACGCAGTCGTGGAGCCGCTGCCTCAACGAGTACCGGCTGCACCCGGACAAGGCGCGCGAGCCGGCGGTGATCAGCCGCGCCGCGCTCGAGGAACGGCGCGAGCGCCAGGCCGACGTGATCGACTGCGCGCGCTACGAGATGACCACGCTGTACCAGCAGCTCGCCGATGCCGATTCGGCGGTGGTGCTGACCGACATCGACGGCGTGATCGTGCACATGGTGAGCTCGACCGAGTTCGCCGCCGAGATGGGCCCGCTGGGCCTGCGCCCCGGCGGCATGTGGAGCGAGACCGAGGCCGGCACCAACGGCATGGGCACCTGCCTGGCGTCCGCGGCACCGATCTCGGTGCGGCGCGAGGACCACTTCTTCACGCACTTCACCCAGCTCACCTGCTCGGCCGTGCCGGTGTTCGATCCGTCGGGCCACATCACCGCGGTGCTCGACGTCAGCAGCCGCTCCAGCATGATGCAGCAGCACCTGCTGGTGCTGCTGGGCATGACGGCGCGGATGATCGAGAACCGGCTGATCGACCGGCGCTTCCGCAACGCGCACCCGCTGCACTTCCACAGCCGGCCGGAGTTCGTCTACACGCTGCACGAGGGCAAGCTCGCGGTCGGCGACGATGGCCGCATCCTCGCGGCCAACCGCAGCGCGCTGTTCCAGCTCGGGCTGCAGTCGGTCGACGAGATCCGCTCGCGCCACATCGAGGACCTGTTCCAGAACTCGCTCGAAGACATGCTGCGGCGCAGCACGCAGTCGTCGTTCCACCCGATCGTGACCTTCCGCGCGAATGCGGCGCTGCGCTTCTTCGCGGTCGCGCGGCGGCCGGCCACCGAATCGGACCTGCCGTCGCAGGCGCTGGCCACGACGACCGTGCCTCGCCTCGCGCCCCGCAGCGCGCTGCCGCGCCCGGCGGCGCAGCCACCGACCTTCAAGGACGCGCGGCTGGCCGCCCACTTCGAGACGGCGCGCCGCGTGATCGCGCGCCAGACGCCGGTGCTGCTGTGCGGCGAGACCGGTTCCGGCAAGGAGGTGTTCGCCCGCGCGGTGCACGAGGCCAGCCCGCATGCGGGCGGCACGTTCGTCGCGATCAACTGCGCGAGCCTGCCGGAGACGCTGATCGAATCCGAGCTGTTCGGCTACCGCGCCGGCGCCTTCACTGGCGCGCAGCGCACCGGCCGGCGCGGCAAGATTTTGCAGGCCGACGGCGGCACGCTGTTCCTCGACGAGATCGCCGACATGCCGATCGACCTGCAGGCCCGCCTGCTGCGCGTGCTCGACGAGCGCCAGGTCACGCCGCTGGGCACCGAGGAAACGCACGCGGTGGACTTCCAGCTGATCAGCGCCAGCCACCAGCACCTGCCCGAGCTGGTGCGCGAGGGGCGCTTCCGCGAAGACCTGTACTACCGGCTCTCCGGGATCGAGCTGGTGCTGCCGGCGCTGCGCGAACGCAGCGACCGGCGCGAGCTGATCCGCAGCGTGCTCGAAGCCGAAGGCGGCCGCGGCACCACGCTGAGCGCCGAGGCCGAGCGCATGCTGATGGACTACGCCTGGCCCGGCAACATCCGCCAGTTGCGCCATGTGCTGCGCACCGCGGCGGCGCTGGCCGACGGCGACACCATCGTCTGCGCGCACCTGCCGGCCTTGCAGGACAGTGCCGCGGCGGCGCCACCGGCGCATGCGGCCGCCAGCACCGCGCCGCTCGCGTTGCCCACACCGGTGACGACGATCGCGGCGTTGCCACCGGCGGGATCGGCCGCAGGATCGGCAGCACAGTCGGGCGCCGAGCACCCGGCGGTGCCCTACAAACTGAACCCGATCCAGGCGAACGAACGGCAGGTGCTGCTGCAGATGCTGGAGCAGCACCGCTGGAACGTGAGCAATGTCGCCAAGGCGCTCGATGTCAGCCGAAACACCCTTTACCGCAAGCTCCACAAGCTCCACATCGAGATCTCGCATCCCGAGTGATGCGGCGCCGCAGGGCGATGACGACGCGGCGCCCGTCGATGCGGCGCCGCGCTCGCGCTTTGCGTGGTGCATCACCGGCTCGGGCCACGGGCTGGACGAATCGATCGCGCTGGCCGCGCGGCTGCCGGCCTGCGACCTGTTCCTGTCGGCCGCCGGCGAAGAGGTGTTGTCGATCTACAAGATGCCGCTCGACGAGCTGAAGCAGCGTTTTCGGATCTTCCGCGACAAGACCGCGAGCGGCGTGCCGGTGGGCATGCTGTACGACGACGTCTATCACACGGTGGTGCTCGCGCCGGCCACCAGCAACACGGTGGCCAAGTGCGCGTTCGGCTTCAGCGACACGCTGCCGACCAACATGTTCGCGCAGGCCGGCAAGCTCGGCATCCCGGGCATCGTGTTTGCATGCGACACCGAACCGGTGGTGGTGACGAAATCGCCGCACGACTGGGTGACGCTGCGGCCGCGGCGCATCGAACTCGACAACGTGGACCGCCTTCGTGCCATCGACTTCTGCCATGTGGTGTGCTCCCCCGCCGAACTGGAGGCCGCGCTCGACGCGCGCCTGAAGGAGCTCGCCCTCGCATGGACCAGCCCGTAGAACACATCGTCTTCCTGACCGGCCACCTGGCCCGGCCGGCGCTGGAGCGGGTGCTGGGCGGCATCGACGCTGCTCCCTTCACGTGGGAGGTGCGCGACCTCGGGCTGCAGGTGGCGGCGCTGATGACGGCCGAGATGATCGCACGCCGCGTGCCCGGGCCGGTGCAGGCCAACCGTATCCTGGTGCCGGGGCGCTGCCGCGGCGACCTCGACGCGCTGACGCAGCACTACGGCATACCGGTGCAGCGCGGGCCCGAGGAGCTGAAGGACCTGCCGCGCTTCTTCAACCGCGCCGCGAAGCCGATGGACCTGAGCGAGTACGAGGTCGCGATCTTTGCCGAGATCGTCGATGCGCCGAAGTTGTCGGTCGACGGCATCGTCGCGCGCGCGCGGCAGCTCAAGGCCGATGGCGCCGACGTGATCGACCTCGGCAGCCTGCCGGCGACGCGCTTCGACCACCTGGCCGACAGCGTGCAGGCGCTGAAGGCCGAAGGTTTCTCGGTGAGCGTCGACTCGAACGATGCGCAAGAGTTGCTGCGCGGCGGACGCGCCGGGGCCGACTATTTGCTGAGCCTGACGATTGACACGCTGTGGGTGGCCGACGAGGTGGATTCGGTGCCGGTGCTGATCCCGCGCACGCCGGCCGACGAGGCTTCGCTGCACGAGGCGGTGGAGCGGATGCAGGCGAGCGGCAAGCCGTACTTCGCCGATTCGATCCTCGACCCGATCCCGTTCGGGCTGACGGCCTCGATCGTGCGCTACCACCGGCTGCGCGAGCGCTTTCCGGACGCGCCGATCATGATGGGCATCGGCAACGTGACCGAGCTGACCGAGGCCGACACCAGCGGCATCAACGCGCTGCTGTTCGGCATTGCCGCCGAGCTGAACGTGGCCGCGGTGCTGACCACGCAGGTGAGCCAGCATGCGCGCCGCGCGGTGCGCGAGGCCGACTGGGCGCGCCGCATCATGCACGCCGCGGCCAGCCACGGCAGCCTGCCGAAGGGCATCAGCGATGCGCTGATGACGGTGCATGCGAAGCACCCGTTTCCCGACACGCCGCAGGAGATCGCCGAGACGGCGGCGCAGGTGCGCGACCCGAACTTCCGCGTGCAGGTGTCGCCGCTGGGGCTGCACGTGTACAACCGCGACGGGCTGCGGCTGGGGCAAGGCGCGTTCGAGCTGTGGCCGCAGCTGAAGCTGGAGGACGACGCGGCGCATGCGTTCTACATGGGCGTGGAGCTGGCGCACGCCGAGATTGCGTGGAAGCTGGGCAAGCGCTACGTGCAGGACCAGCCGCTCGACTGGGGCGCGGCGGTTGAGACGGGCCCGCAGGACCTGAGCGGATGGTGCGCGCCGGGCACGACGATGGCCACCGGCAAGGCCCGCAACGGAAGCGACCGATGAACGACGTGATCTACGAGACGGTGGTGACGACGGTGTCGGCCGAGGGCGTGCCGCATGTGGCGCCGATGGGCGTGCGGTATCAGGGTGGGCAGGTGGTGCTGATGCCGTTCAAGCCTTCGGCGACGCACGACAACATCGTCGCCACCGGGCATGCGGTGTTGAACCTGCTGACGGACACGCGGGTGTTTGCTGGATGCGTGACGGGGCGCAAGGTGTGGCCGCTGGTGGCTGCCGACACGATCCCCGGCCAGCGGCTGGCGAGCGCGCTCGGGCATGTGGAGTTGAGGCTGGCCGAGCGGCGCGATGACGTGCAGCGGCCGGTGCTGCTGATGGCGCGGGTGCACGAGGTGACGCATGCGCCGTTCATTGGATTCAACCGCGCGCAGGCGGCGGTGATCGAAGGGGCGGTGCTGGTCAGCCGGCTGCACATGCTGGCGGCGGAGAAGATCGATGCGGAGATGGGGTATCTGCAGATTGCGATCGACAAGACGGCGGGGGAGGAGGAGCGGGAGGCTTGGGGGTGGTTGCGCGAGGCGGTGGCGCGGCATCGCGCGGGCTTGAAGGAGGTGGGGTGATGCGGCTGCTGGTCAGTGTGAGGAGCGTGGACGAGGCCTTGCTGGCGGCGGAGGGCGGAGCGGATTTCATTGACCTGAAAGAGCCGCGCGACGGAGCGCTGGGCGGGCTGCCGGTGGCGACGATCCGCGCGATCGTGCAGGTGCTGCGCGAACGCGGCATCGGGCTGCCGATCAGCGCGACGATCGGCGATGTGGGGATGCATCAGGCGGCTCTCATCGCTGCGCGTGTGGAGGCCGTGGGCGCGTGCGGGGTCGACTACGTGAAGGTCGGCATCGAGCGTTCGCCACATGCCGCGGGGGTGCTCGACATGCTGGGTGGCAGTCGCCACGCGGTGGTGCCGGTGTTCGTCGCCGACGCCGGGCTCGATTTCGAGCTGGTCGCGCAGGCCTGCCGGCTCGGCTTTCCGGCCGTGATGGCCGACACCGCCGACAAGCGCGCGGGCAGCCTCTTCGCGTGCGTGGCGATGCCGGAGTTGCAGCGGTTCGTCGCGACCGTACGGCAGGCCGGCAAGTTGGTCGGACTGGCTGGCGCACTGCGCCTGCCGGACCTGCCAACGCTGGGGGAGCTCTCGCCCGACTTCGCCGGGTTTCGCAGCGCGGTGTGTGGTGGTGATCGAGCTTCGGCGCTTGACCTTCAACGGGTGCGAGGGCTGGTTGAGCAACTGGCCATCGGCAACGTCCCGGCCACAGCTCAGTTGTCCGAAGCATCACTACATTTTTCGGACATCCCGGCCCTGCAGCAGCTACTCTGAAGCGCCATCGCCACTCCGACTTCAGAGTAGATTTCAGAGTCCGTTTGGTGAGCCGCCCCACTCCGTACGCCGTCGAGCGATGCGCTTGAGCATTCGCCCTGCGAATTCTGTGCTGCCGGACGTCCGCTCTATGGCGCAATGACTTCTTCGACGGCTACGTTCGTGGCTGAATGCTTTCGCACAGCCACGATCCGCTGCCGTCGTTCGCCTTGGGCGCTCGAAGGACCGCAATGCAGCGGTTGCGGTCGGTCGCTTCAAGCTATCGACCGTCAGCTTGCTGCCTCAACGCGGACGCTGCAGCACTCCGGAGGTAGCCGAACGATCGGCCCAACGACGCGGCACCCACGGACGCTCGTCACGCGCCGTGCGGCCAGCGCATCGGGTGCGTTGAACGTCCGCTGTGCGCCTGCGCGAACTGGCACTATCGACCCAAAGGGGGCCGTCACGCTATTGGATCGTGAGGCCGAAAGCGGCCTCTCGTTGTTCACCTGCGCGGCGTGCCGCAGTCGCGTCCGCTTACAGGAATGAGTGGGCTCCATTCCAAAGGTCCAGACAGCACGAACACCTTCGTGCCACTAGCTTGACTTGACAATGTCCCCCCGTTCGGGAAGCGCTGTTGCCAGCACTCGAGAAAAACCAAGATCGAAGTGCGTCAAGAGCATCTCAATAAAACGACCGTGATAAACGCCATATATCGTCTTGGACATAGTCGTGTTTCGAGGTGCAAGTATTACAAAGACTAGCCCATCCGACTCCACCAGAGGTCGAAACCACGCTTGACGATTCCATTGCGCAGGCGAATGCGTAAAGTCGCCATCGCTATCGTATTTCCATGTTTCTACCGAACCTCGATCTATCGCCTCTTTAATATTGGCGAGTAGTTTTCTGGGGTCTCCGCTCGTGACAATAATAGCCATTGAATTTCAACCTTTTGGTGTGGTCACCGGCTTTTCTGGAGATTCCGAGGACTTTAGTTCGTCGCGGCTTGAATAGTTCGAGAATGACGTGTTAGAACCAAGCGCTTTTTCTGAGTCGACGTATTCAGTCTTCGGCTTGTCGCCCACATCTGATTCAGTCTGAGACTCGCTTCTTTCTCGAACTTCTTCGAGCGCTTCTGGCGTCACCCGCTGTTGAAGATGCTGCTCTGCGTACCTCATGAATTCTTCCAGAGTGTACATGTAGAAGGGCTGTTGGCAGGCATCCCAGTATTCGGCCAGCAGCTCCGGCCGCGGACCGAGTCGACGGTCACGATTGAAGATGTGCCACCAATCCTCTTTGTGATCATCCGTTATAAGAATCGCTGGGGTATTTTTCGCGCGTCCGTATGCGAGTATTTCCTTCCAGCCAAAGTAATCACCAAAAGCATCCGGCTCCGGCTTCTTCGAATCGGAATACCCAGGCGGTATCTTGAGAGGGTATCTATTTCGCGCCTCTGTACATCGTACTGAGTATTCCTCGGCTGTCGGCGCCGCCCCCACCCGGCCCGCAAGCATCTGGGATACGACACCGAAGATCGGATCGTTAGAGAATAATAGCTCATGCTCTTTTCGTCCCGCCTCAAGCTCTGCACAGATGCGTTTAAGGTCCGATAGGGATCGCCGCGGGACGAAGGGGTGCCTATGTTTGACGCGGAGTCTCTGGTCTAGAAGTGTCAATAACTCGGTGTGCGCGGTCGAATAACTTGTGACCTGTTCTGAAATAGATTTCGCACGATTGCGCTGATACTCGCGCGCGAATTGATGCGGCACCCAGAGCCGCTGTTCAATTGATCTGAGCAAAGCCAATAGCTGAATTCGGGTTTCGCCGGAGTAACCGTACATGTTCAGCAAGACATTGGCATCTAGCACAAAGACGCACGTCTTCCAAAGCTCGGTGAACTCTTCCTCTGACGGACGGTAGTAACCGCGAAATGTTGATTTCATGGGGACCTATTGAAGTGTCAACGAGAGAGGCGGTGCGTCAAACTTGGTGTTAGGACGCTCCGCCGCAACTTTACGCTGCGGCCAGCCTCCATCGGGCTCATGTCGCACTGTGCAACAGACAGTACCGGTCTCTCCTTTCACTGCAGCCGGTACGGTCCGCCGCGCATTGAGCTCCGCTGAAGCAGTCGTTCTTTTGGGACCGCTCGTGGCCGATTGTCGCCGGTCGATGATGGCGCCCACCAGCGCGCAGGCAATCCGGAGCGATCAGTCGACGCACTCACCGGTGTGGCTGAACGCAGCCGATCTTGCCTTGTGGGCGCTACGCGTTGCTGCTGGGCCGCGACAAGTTCTCCTGCAGTCGGCTCAAAACCTCAACGCGTTGAAACTCAGTCAGGCCAGGACTTCGGCCGGATTTCCACAGCACTGCAAGAGCCGACAAATCCGCCAGCTGGGCTAGGACAGGAAGCGCGAATTTCTGCGTCCGGTTGGCGATGTCGGCGGCTGCTGCCGCGGCCTCACCGGAGGAAGCAACGTGCCACCAGAGATCCTTGCTTTCCGGCGATAGCGAGCCCAACCTCGTTCGCCAATGCGCCAGCGCGATGGACGGCTTGGTGATATCGCGCACGTCCGGGTAGACCAACTCAGGCGCGAAGACACCGACGTTGACGGTGAACTTCGCTTCGTTCGCATTGTTGTCGTTCGATCCCTGCACCTCGATGAGGTGTACGACCTTTCCGCGATCGAGTTGGAAGAGCGACGACATCTTTCGAAAGCCGCGTGGCTGCAGCACCGTCTGCAGCGCAGTGAGGATCGGGCGCTTAAGTTCGGCTGCAGTCATAGCGTCTCAGCCTACCCGAAAGCCGGCGTTGGTGGCCGACAGCTTGTGGCCGGCTGAAGACGCGCGGGCTCAAGCTGCTGGTGGCCTCGAAACGATCCAAAGCGGTCACGGACCGCGCCGAGTCCAACGCCCGAAATTCGGCGTTCATTTCTCGCCGTGAATTCCACCTTTGCGCATGATGGTGTATGTCCGTGAGGCGCCCGCTCCGGCACCAAACACCTCATACCTGCGCATGTCGAGCCGCCCCGCCAGCAGTGGGGGAAGGCTCCAAACTCGCTCGCCGAACGGCTCGACTGGAAACGGCGTGCCGTTGGGGTTGGGCGTATGAACGTACACCGCGTCACTTGCCGAATCGCTTGGCGTCACGATGGCGAAAACTTGGTGCTCGCCGTGGAAGCTCGCCAACTCCGCYTGCGCCCGCCTGAAGGCGTGCAGCAAGACCGCGAGGTGACGACGGCGGTCTCGCCAACTGGCATTCCCTGCGCCATCCCAGTCGAAGTGCTGGTGCCAGAGGTCGCACCATCCCTTCCGCGCCATATTCACCCTGTAAGTGCGCGCCTTGCGCCATATGCCCGTGTAGTAAGTGGCGATCGGCGAACGCGGAAGCGGCTTCGTCACCCGTAGCTTGTTCATCGATTCACTTTACCGAAAGGAGTCTCTCGTGACCGACCGCGCCTGGCCGGCTGCGGGTGCAGGCGCGACCGGAATCCCCCGCCCATAATCTGCGCTCCACTGCGACGCCCACAGATCTCCACCCATACTTCTTCCGCCAAGGAAAAGATGCTGTCAGGCATTCATGCGATCCAGGCCCTGTTCCGAAGCCGTAGCCAGCCCGATACCTGACGGTCGCGAACGTCCGCAACTGGCCGACTGTTGCCGGTCAGCGCCGAAGCGGTCGCTTGACGTTTGACGCGCGCGCCCGGCCGTAGACCAGTCCGCTTAGTGGAGCGTTCGGCGCCGTTGGCCAACGCATGGCTGTGCTAGTAGCCGAGGCAGCTCTGCTTCGCCTGGGCGTCGTAGTTTTTTCGCGATGCAAGTTGCTCTGAGAACTCGCTGCGGTCGGGCAGGCTGGCACCCTTGTACAGCCATTGCCTTCGATCGTTCCCGGAGATCATTGGGATCCTGTTGCTCCAGCACCATTCGATCAGTTCCTTCGAATTTCGAAGACTGATCTGCGTGCCAGTGCGGGCGACGAGGAGCTCTGCATCCCACACTCCGTCGCCGAAGCACGACCTGCTGCAACCAGCAACCTCATCGACCGCTATGGACACAGGGCTCATACCGATGCTCCATGGAAATGAGGGCTCAATGGCAATGGCAGTGGGCAGGAGCTTGACGGCGAGCACGTCATCGTATCGATGCGCGCCGACTTCGTGCGTGCTGACCAAGACGACCTGCTCAACGGAGACTGCTGGCGCCGATGCAGGCTGGGATGCTTTGAACGAACCTTCAAGGTCTGCATACGGCCCGCTGCACGCGGAAACCAAAGTTGTTGCCAGCGCGACCACAAGGCTTTGCGTGAGTCGCGCAACGTTTGACATGAGCGGTGGCTGGAAGCGTTCGACGTACGCTGGAATTCGATCGCGGCCGTTGCGAGACATGTTGTTCAGGCACCTTTCTGGTTGAAGTAGAGCAACATGAGGCGGATGGCAAGAACGACCAACGGGCATGAAGCGAGAACTGCCCCCGTCAGACCCATGACCGCCTCGAAATGGGTCGGAGTGACTTTCTCTTGCCACGTGAACCAACTTCCCGTCCGTGCGCTGCCAATGACTCCACCCATCCAAACCATGCCAGCCCCGAGAAAGAGAAGCCAACCGCCCGGCATCAGTCCATCTCGGCCCTCGGCAACGACTGCTATCAACCCGAGAACGGCGATGCCGCCGAGCCAGCAGGTGACGCCACGTGACCACGTAAACCGATCCTCCATCTGTGCGCTCTCCATGCAGTTCTTGTGCGCCCTGTATGGTGCCGCCAAACCATTCTGTCTGATGCAAAGAGCATCGGCGGTGGGAAGGTGGCCTGAGAGCGGTCACTGGCGAAGGACAGCTTGTAGCCGACAGTGTATGTTCGCCGCATCGTCCGTGAGCGGCCGTTCGCCGGCGTGGTGATGCTGCTTGGACGACCGCTTGCCGAGCCAGGCGGGAGCGTGCGCAGCCGCCCATGGGACTTCGGATGAATGCCGGCGGCAGATGACGGCGCTGCGCTCAAGGGCAGCGCGCCGCGGGGATCGAAGTCGCGGGGGCACCGGTTGCCGATGACGCGTGCCGTGCAGCCCGCACGGACAGCAGGTGGCTCAGTGCCGCCAGGCCGACCAGGGCGAGTGACGCCAGGGGCAAGGTGCGCACGCCCAGCCACTCGTGCGCTGCCGAGCCGATGAGGGTGCCGAGTGACATGCCGAGGTACAGCGCCGAGGCATTGACCGCCAGCAGCAGCCCGCGCTGGTCCGGGGCGAGCGCGATCAGGCGCTTCTGCTGCGGCACCATGAACAGCGTGGCCACCAGGGACCACGCTGTCAACAACACGAACGCAACAAGCATCTGGGTCGGTGCGATCCGCAGCGCTGCAAACACTGCGGCCAGTGCCGCCAGCGAGCCGCGGATCAGCGTCTCGGTCGATAGCTTGTCGCCGATGCGGCCGATCAGCACATTGGCTGCGACGCCACCGACGCCGAACACCATCAGTGCGGCGGACACCTGGGCCGGCGAGGCGTTGAAGCGCCCGCGCAAGACGACCGCGATCAAGGTGTAGGTCGCGAATTGCGCCGCCATCTGCCCCAAGGTGGCACCGAAGGCCCAGCCGCTGGCCGGACGCAGCACGACGGCCAGCAGGTCATGCGGCCGCACGGCGGCGCCCGCCGAGGTATCGGCAACCCCGTAGCGAACGGCGACTGCGCAAAGCGCTGCTGCGCCGGCCAGAATCACGAACACCCAAGGCCACGAGACCAACTGCCCGAGCCAAGCCGACAGCGGCACGCCGACGACCGTCGCGATGGTCATGCCGGCAAACACGGTGGACAGGGCCTTCGCCTGCCGGTCGGCTGGCACCAGGCTGCTGGCCAGCGACGAGGCCACCGGCCCCACGGCCGCGGCACCGCCAGCGGTGAGCACGCGCAACACGATCGCTGCGGCCAGGTTGGAGGCCAGCGCGGTGCCGAGGAGGCCAATGGCCATCGTCAACAGGCCGGCGACGATCAGCGTGCGGCGGGGCAGCCGGGCCGCAGCGACCTGAACCGCTGGCGCCAGCACGGCGAAGGCCAGCGCGAAGACCGTGACCAGCTGCGCCACGGCGGCGTGGCTGACCTGCCACTGCGCCGCAATCGGCTCGATCAGGCCGATCACGGCGAGGGACCCGGTGCCCAGGATGAAGTAGGCCGCGCTCAGCGCCGCGAGCGCACGGCCGGGGTGGCTGCTGGGGGAAACAGAGGCTTGCATGTCGGGGCTCTTGCGTGAGTGGATGGCTGGCACTCTAGACAGGACCCTGATATCTTTGAAGTCGATTCAATCAATACGAGACATCGACGTGGTCGATTTGAATGGGGTGGATCTGAACCTGCTCAGATCGCTGGCGGTGCTGATCGAGACCCGTAACGTGACGCATGCGGCCCAGCGCCTGCACCTGTCGCAATCGACGATGTCGGCGCAGCTCGCGCGGCTGCGCGCCGGGTTCGGCGACCCGTTGCTGATCCCGGCCGATTCAGGCCGCGGGATGGTGGCCACGGCCCGCGCGTTGGCGCTGGCGCCGGCGCTGGGTGGCTTGCTGAAGGACATCGAGGCGCTGGTGCGCGGCGCACCGGTCTTCGATCCGGCGGCCGACGAGCGGGCGTTCCACATCGCGGCCAGCGACAACGCGATCGTGGCGCTGGGGCTGCCACTGGTCGAAGCGGTCTGGCAGTCCGCGGGGCCGGGCGTGCGGATCGCGTTTCATGCGCCCGAGGCCGCGAGCATCGCGCAGCAGATGGAGTCCGGCGCGATCGACCTCCTGATCGGCTCTGAACGCATGGTGCCGCCGACGATGAAAGCCCGCGAACTGCTGGCCGAGCGCTTCGTGTTCGCGCAGCGAAAGGGGCATCCGCGGGGCACCGGGGCACTGGACCTGGACGGCTACTGCCGGCTGAGCCATGTGCTGGTCTCGACCTCGGGAGGCAGCTTTCACGGGTTCATGGACGAGCACCTGGCGAAGCTGGGCCGTCAGCGCACGGTGGCATTGTCGGTTCAGCAGTTCACGCTCGTGCCGGAACTGCTGCGCCATACCGATTTGGTGTGCACCGTGCCGAGCCGGCTGGCGGCGCGCTTCTCAGATCACCTCGACACCTTCGAGCTGCCCTTCAAGGCGCAGGGTTTCACCTTGCACATGGCCTGGCATGCGCGCAACCACGTCGATCCGGGGATTCGCTGGCTGCATGACCGGCTGATCGAATTTGCTGCGTCAGCGCATGGCCCTTGATGTGCCAGCAGGCCGACGGCTGACCATCGCCATGCCCGGTTCGGCGCCGTGGATTGGACCACGTCACTTCATCAGTCGTCACGCACATGAGCTCTGCGCACGCAATCGAGCGCACTATTCCCTGATCAGGGGAGCGTGGTGAAGCCAACGGTCTTCGGTCAGCTGGTCCACCACAAACTGCGCCACATCGGCCCGCGCAATCGATCCTCCGTGGACGCCCGACAGGTCAGTATCTGCTCGCACCTTGCCCGTGCCAGCTTTGTCGTTGAGAACCACCGGGCGAACGAGTACCCAGTCCAGCCCACTGGCCCGAACCAAGTCCTCTTGCCTGTTCTTGTCGTCGTACACCTTGCGCAAGAGCAGCGGCATGATGATGTTGTCGAAAACGAATCCGCCGTGCCCCCGGCTGTCGCCGGCGCCCAGGCCGGTGATGCAAACCAGGCGTCGAACGCCTTTCCGGGTCATCTCCTGGACAAGGCTTCTGGTGACGGTCGACAGAAGCGTGACTTCCTTGAAAGGGCTCACCGAGGTACCGATCGAACTGATGACGCCCGTGCAGCCTTCAAGTGCCCGAGCGAGCAGCGCCTCGTCGCGGGCATCTCCTTGAACGAGTGTCGCGCCGCCCAGATCGCCCGCCTTGGCAATCGATCGAACCACCGCCACGACCGAATGCCCCTTCGCGGTGGCTCGCTTGACGATCTCGCGACCCGTGCCGCCGGTCGCACCCAAGAGTAGTACCTTCATGTGGAAACCTTTTGCTCCGTGTGAATCTTGCCGGTCTCATTCCGGGTCGACTCGCGAGTCGCCACGGCCAAAGTGATCAGTCTAGGCGGGAGGTGTGACGGCTGAGCCCCGAAGCTGATGTTCGAGGAACTCGGTGATGGCTTTCAGCGACTCCTTGCCGGCGCGGATCCGCCTCCGCACGGGAACGCATGGTCTCGCCAGCAAGCGCAAGATCGGTCCATGGGGACATGGCGGCAGCGCAAATGGGTGAGGAGTTGCCGGTCTGCGGCACGAACGCGGCAGTCTTGGTCCGCGCCACGACTTGCCCCACAAAATTTCGATACGCCTGTGCGGACCCGATCACGTAGGCGCCGCCGTGAAAGTAGAGGATGGCGGCCGACGCGTCTGCCGCGTCGACGGGCCTGCACCACGAGCCATCGACCCCTCCCACCGTGGCGGTCTCGTACGTCACGCCCGGGGCTGCCGCGACGTGCAGCATCATCGAATCAAAGAGCGGTCTTGCCTCGGGCCCGGTGATGCTCCCCTTCATGGGCGCTACCTGCTCGCGCATCCCGACCATGACCTCGCGGTCCTCGGGATGGATCGCGTAATGAATCGTCGTCAAGACAATGCTCCTTCAGTGATTTTGCCGCTGGGCCTACAGAGTCACCATCGAATCGTCCTGCCAAGACTTGCCTGGCGCCGAAGCGCTTCTCAGGAACTCCACAAAAGCCCTCACGGTCGGCGACAACTCTCGACTGCTCGGGAAGACCACGCTGACCTCCACCGGCGGAAGAGTCCATTCCGGAAACAAGTGAACAAGTCGTCCGGCCTTGATATCGGGCGCACACAGGTAGCCCGACAGGCACCCCAGGCCGACGCCGGCAACCACTTGGCGGTGAATCAACAGAGGATCGTTGATGCTCAGACGCGGCTTGAGTTCGAACCTCTTCTCCTCGCTGCCGGGTCCTTTGAAAATCCAGGGCCGCGGCCTCCCGTCGAGACCCGGCATCTCGATGGCGTGGTGCGTCTGGATCTCGTCAAGCGCTTGGGGCGAGCCGCGCCGTGCGAGGTATGCGGGGGCGGCGCAAAGGTAGCGCCGTATCGTACCGAGCCCGACTGCGATGAGTTGCGAGTCGGTCATCGGTCCTATGCGCACCGTGACGTCGACGCTCTCAGCGATCAGGTCAACGGTTCGACTGGTCAGCTCCAGCGCCACGTTGACATCGGGGTAGCGCTCCAGGAACTCCGGCAGCAGATCGGACAGCACGTTGTACCCGAAGCCGATGCCAACACTGATCCGCAGCTGACCGCGCGGGTTGCCGCCCATTCCGCTGACAACATCGATCGTTTCATTGATACGCGCGAGCAGATTCACGCACCGCTCATGCAATGCGACGCCGGCTTCCGTCAATTGCACGTCGCGATTCGTACGCTGGACGAGGCGGATTCCCAACGCCGCCTCGAGATGAGCAACCCCCCGACTCACGCTCGATTTGGGGACATTCAGCACCCGCCCGGCCGCTGAGAAACTTCGCAGCGTCGCGACTTTCTCAAACAAGCGCAAGTCGTTCAGGTCCAGCATGTCGAAGGATTGGCTCAAAGTGAACAGCGAGGGCCGCTTGAGGGCCGGATACCTCTGCGGGGAGCCTCAATCGTAAACAAGCGACCGTCCCGCCACGGGAACACCGTGTTCCCGCTGCCATGTGCGCCGTCTGGCAGACTGCCCGGGCTGATCGCGCTTCAATGAGTTTGTCATATCACCTTGGCGGCACGCGCGAACGAAGGACCGGACGGCACATCGTGGCCATGGCCAACCCTGCGACCCGATCAACAACCAGGAGATGAAGATGAGCAAATCCCAAGAGGCGAAGAAGGTACTGTTCGTGGGCCAGCAACCTGAGACGGTCGACTTCTCGGATCCGGCATTGCCGCCCGGTTTCGACGCCGCCAAGATCAATGCCGGCATCGCCCTCGGCATGAAGCAGATGGCAGACCGAGGCTGGTATGCCGACCTCTGTCTCGTGCGCCCCGACGAGTCCGCGACAACTGTGCTGGAGCAGCAACTCTCCACCGTCTCCTACGACTGCGTCGTGATCGGCGGAGGCCTCCGCATCCCCCCCAAAAGCCTGCTGCTTTTCGAGCGACTCGTCAACTCCGTGCACAAGACAGCACCCCAGGCATCCATCGCCTTCAACACCTCCCCACCGGACACCGCCGATGCCGCGGCCCGATGGCTCAACGTTGACTGAGTGGACGCAGAGATCACACCATGCCAACCATCCGTCATCCTCTTCTGAAATCCCGCCAGCAACAACTCTGGTCCGGCGTTCTGTGCGTGCTGCTGAGCGCATGTGGCGGGGGAGGCGGTGGCGATGCGGCCCCGCCCCCACCGGGCCTGGGCGCACCGGCCCCGGCCCCCGCTCCGGTGCCGGACACCGCGGCACCCACGGTGTCCGCCAGCGTGAACGTGGGCAGCGACACCGTCACCTTCACCGCCACGGCTTCCGACAACGTGGGCGTGACCGAGGTCGTGTTTCTGATGGATGGCGATGCGCTGGAAGGCACCATCTCCACCAAGCCCAACGAGAGCACGTTCTCGCTGCCGATCTCGATCAACTTGATCGCCGACGGCACGCACAGCGTGGTTGCGCGAGCCCGCGACGCGGCCGGCAACAGCAAGGATTCCAGCGCGGTCAGCTTCGTGGTCCAGCGCAGCAGCACTCCCCCGGAGCCGCCCACCGTCACCGCCAGCGTGGACGGCAATTTCGGGCTGGTCCGGTTCTCCGCCGTCAAGAACATCGTCAACGTCCACCGCGTGGATTTCTTCGTGGATGGCCAATCCGTGGGCCTCTCTCGGGGCACTGACGGTGACGTGCAGTTCCTGGCCTTCGACGTGCGCGGGCTGGCCGACGGCCGCCACAGCGTGGTGGCCCGGGTGCGCACCCGCGACGCCAATGGGTTTGACGTGAACGTCGACTCGGCTCCGGTGGCCTTCGACGTGGACTCGGGCGCTGGCATCGGCGAAGTCGAATCCAACGACGAACCGGGTCTGGCCACGGCGGTAGCCGACAAGGTGCGGCAGATCGTGGGCCAGACCGAAGTCAGCGAGTCGGCCAGCGGGACCTTCCCCCTCCCGCACAGCGACTACTACAGGGTCAACCTGCCAGCTCAGACCAGCCTTCGGGTGGACATGCGCACCAACGGCTACCAGTTCATCGGCCTGTCGCTGACGGATGCGGCCGGCAACAGCTTGGCCAGCTCCACCCCGGCTGCGGTCAAGTCCGTGACCTACACCGGTGGCGACAGCCCGCAGGAGATCTACATCCGCGTCACGGCGCCCCCGGCGCAGCTGGATGACGTCGACAGCAAATACCTGCTGCTGCTGAGCCGTCCCTGAGCCGTGTCCGGCGCCGGGCCTCGGTATTGGCAGCGCCTCAGGCGCTCACCGCCCTCATCTCAACCGGTGTCGCCGGTCGGCGCACCGGCAGCGTCACCCGAAACGTGGTGCCTTGGTTCAGCACGCTTTCGACGTCGATGCGTCCGTGATGCTTCTGCACGATCCCGTACGACAGCGAGAGCCCGAGCCCCGTTCCCTTGCCGACCGGTTTGGTGGTGAAGAAGGGCTCGAAGATGCGCTTGAGCGTGTCCGGCGGAATGCCCGAGCCGGTGTCGGCGACCTCCAGCCAGACGTGCCCGGCATCGGCCTCGACCCCGGTGCGGATCATGATGCGGCCGCGCTCCTCGCCCATCGCCTGGGCCGCGTTGACCACCAGGTTCATCACGACCTGGTTGATTTGCGACGGCAGACACTCGATGTCTGGAATCACGCCGTATTCCTTGATCAGGTCCGCCTTGTACTTGACTTCGTTGGCGACCACGTTCAGCGTCGAATCGATGCCCTGGTGCAGATCCGCCAACTGGAAATCCTGCGTGGAGTCCACGCGCGAGAAATCCTTGAGGTCCTGCACGATCTGGCGCACCCGTACGATGCCTTGCCGGGACTCGCGCATCAGCACCGGGATGTCTTCCTTCAGGAATTCCAGCTCGACCGCATCGCGCAGCTTGCGCAGCCTCGCAGCGACGTCGGAAGGGCCGATATGGCCTTCGGCGGCCTCGTAGGCTGCCAGCATCTCGAACAACTTGCCGAGGTAGTCTTCCAACGTGCCGAAATTGGAGAAGATGTAGCCGATCGGGTTGTTGATCTCGTGCGCTACGCCTGCCGCCAGCTGGCCGATCGAGGCGAGCTTCTCCGATTGCACCAGCTGCCCCTGCAAATGCTTGCGCTCGGCCACCTCCGCCTGCAGCGCCTCATTGCTGCTCGTGATCTCGCGCGTACGTTCCGCCACGGCGTCTTCCAGCCGCGTGAGCTGCGCCGCTGCGTCCTGCGTCATCTGCCACTTGGCGGTCAGCATGTTCGCCAGTTGGCGCACCTCGATCGCGTCGAAGGGCTTCTTGAGGATCAACAGCCGGTCCCGCACGTCGAGTGTCGCCAGCACCTCGTCCCACGAGGTGTCGGCGTAAGCGGTGCAGATGACAACCTGAAGCCGCGGATCGATCTGCCACAGGCGCTCGATCGTCTGCACGCCGTCCCAACCTGGCGGCATGCGCATGTCCACGAAAGCCAGTGCATAGGGTCGGCCCGCGGCCAGCGACGCCTCCACCTGGCCCACCGCCTCCTGCCCCTGGTAGGCCGAATCGAGCTCGAACACGCTCACCACCGCCGGCGGTTCGTCTCCGAACAGCGCCGTCTCGGCGGCATCGAGTCCCGCGTGCACCGCTGGCGGCATGAGGATCTTGCGAAAGTCCTCGTGGATCGCCGGCATGTCGTCGACCAACAGGATCCGCCGGTTCTGCTCGCGTGTCATCGATCGCCCTCCTGCGGGTCGATCGGGACGTCCAGCACGAACATGGCGCCTTGCCCCGCACCCTCGCTGTGCGCGCTCAGCGTCCCGCCCATCTCCCGGGCCGCCAAGGCACAGCTGTGCAGGCCGAAGCCGTGGCCGTTGCTGCGCGTGGTGAAGCCATGGACGAAGACGCGCACCAGGTTCTCGGGTGCAATCCCTTCGCCGTTGTCGGCCACCGTGATGCGCAGCACTCGCCCTCCAGCGCCATCCAGCAGCGCGGCGCCCAACGTGATGCACGCGCTGTGGTCAGGGGGCGCTCCGCGCATCGCGTGCTTGGCATTGCTGATCAGGTTCACCAGAATCTGCAGCAAGCGGTGCCGGTCCAGGGTCAAGGCAGGCAGGTCGGGAACCTGCTTCACGACCTCGACCTTGTGACGGGTCAGGGCGCTGACGTTCATGCGCAACGCATCGTCCAGCAGTTCGTCAACCTTCAGGGACTCGACGACGCGCGATGCGCCCGCATACGACTGCTGGGTCGCCACGACCTCCTTGATGTGATCGACGCTCCTGGCGAGCAGGCCGAGCTCTTCGGCGATGGCCGTTTGCTCGGCCTCCAGAGCCTGCGCCAGTTCGCGCAGATAGCCGGGCAGCAGCTTGCCGCGGGTGTCGCGCATGAGGAAGTCGCCCAGGTCGCCGGCATGCTCGTCCATCAGGCCGACCGCACGCGCCAGTCCCTTGAGCTTGGAGGCGCGAAGCCGATCAACGATCAGGCCGGCGGAGATGTTGACGCTGTTGAGCACGTTGCCGACGTTGTGCAGCACGTTCGTGGCAATCTCAGCCATGCCGGCCAGGCGCGAAGCTTCGACCAGCTGCCGGTGCACCTCGCCGATGCGGCGCTCGGCTTCCTTCAGGTCGGAGATGTCCTTGGTGATGCCGAAGGTACCGATGATCTCGCCATCGCGGTTGCGCAGCGGCATCTTCGTGGTCAATGCCCAGGTGTCGGGCCGCCCGTCCATCCAGGTCTCGCGCTCGACCTTGCCGACCATCGGCAGGCCGGTGCGGATGATCTCCTGCTCGTCCTCGAAGGCCGGCCGTGCGTGCGCGTCGGAAAAGACGTCGAAATCCGATTTGCCGACCAACCCGTCTGGTGTCGCCATCCCGAACTGGAGTGCCTGTGCCGCACTCGATTTGATGAAGCGGGACTGCCTGTCCTTGAAATAGATGTGATCCGGTGAGTTGTCCAACAGGGCCCGCAGCAGGTCGCGCTCATCGACGCCCGCCGGGAACTGCTCGGGCGCTGCCGTCACGGATGAACCCCTGCGATGTCACGAAGCGCAAGAGCACGCAGGTGGTCCAACACCGTCGTACGCATCGCCGACACAGTCTTCCGACAATGCGGACAATCTTCGTAGGGAGTGGAATGGCTGGCGCAGAACATCAATGGCTCCCTGGCACTGCACGTGCCTTCTGTGGCGACATGTTCTACCGGACGCGGCCGCTCCATTCACACGAAGAACGCGGCGAAGCCGCGCCAATTCCGCCACCGTGAACGCGCCCGGTCCGTAGCTGACGTCGGTGTGGTCGCCGTGGCATCAAGCGCATTGAAAACGTGCGCAGCTCTCCCGGACCAGGACGATCAAAGACCGCTCCGATCCGCCCCGAATCACTCCCACTCGATGATCAATCGGCGCGATGCCTGCCTCTGTACAGAGCTGATCTGTAGACTGCTATCACAGAGAATGCCGTCGTAGGCACCGTCACGTTTGATCACCCATTGCGTCGAGCGAAACGGTCAACCATTTCAGTGGAATGCCCCCTGCTTGCGCAGATCGAGCAACGCGATGGTGCCCGGCGTCGGAGGCCAGGACCGCCAGCCTGAGCCCGGCGCCATCGTGATCGACTTCAGAGAGCGCTGGGCAGCCTTGTCCAGCCGCGCATTTGACTGGAATCAAGCTCGAATGCCGTCGCCAAGTTCACCATTCGCCATGTCTACCGTCACCCGTCAGTCAGTCGACGTACGAGCGATCCTCACGGAAGAGTTACTGCGCAAGTTCGACACGCCGGGCCCTCGGTACACCTCATATCCGACGGCCGACCGATTTGCGAAAAGGGTTGCCTCAGCAGACGCGGTGAAAGTGCTGCATGCGCGCAGTCGGGCCAGTTCGCCGGCACCCCTCTCGAATGTGCACGTTCCGCTCTGCGAATCATTTTGCTCCCGGCCTGTATGTCATCGCCAGCGCTTGCCGGGAACAACGAACCGAAGGCCAAAATGACAGCGGCGGTCAAGAAGTTTCCGATCCATCCCGCGCATCCTGAGCGCATCTGCTGGGGCTGTGACAAGTACTGCCCCGCGGACTCGTTGATGTGCGGCAACGGCAGCGTCGCGACGCTTCATCCCTTCGAGCTGTTCGGCGAGGACTGGATGACTTGGGGCCTGGACGCGGGCGAAACCGCTGCGTCTGAGGCACCGACCTGAACGACAAAGTCGGGCGTATCGGGCAGAAGAGAGCAGCGCCGCGCCGATGTCTGTGCACGCGCCTGATGCATCACTGAGTCACATTCAGGGCAGCCCGCGGCGTCAAGCGCTGACCAATCGGCGCATCCAGTCGAGCAATACCGCAGGGAGTAGTTCGGGTCGACTCAGCAGCGCGTAGTGCTGCGTGCCGAACACCGCGGGAAGGTAGCTGCTGCCGTTGCGATCCACTGTGAGGCAAAAGGGAGAGATGCCTTGCAGTTTTGCCTCAATGACCGCCTGGCGTGTGTCCTCAACTCCGTAGCGCCCGTCGTACAGGTCGATGTCGTTCGGTTTGCCATCCGACAGCAACAGCAGGAGTCGGTGCGAGGCGGGTCGTCGCATCAGTTCAGCGCTGGCGTGCCGTATGGCCGCCCCCACCCGCGTGTACTGGTCGGGTTCCAGTCCGGCGATGCGCAGCGCTATGTCGTGGCCATAGGCTTCGTCGAAGCCTTTGACAATATCGACGGTCACGGCCTGCGGTCCATGACCGGAGAAGGCCTGTACAGCGTATGGCTCGCGCAGTTCAGCCAGTGCGATGCAAACGAGGAGCAGTGCCTCTCGTTCGACATCGATGACCCGACGGTGGGCCGCGATCCAGCCGTCGGTGGAACCACTGATATCGATCAACAGCAAGATCGCCAAGTCGCGCTGGTTGCGACGATGTGATTGGTACAGAGCAGCGCTCATCGGCAGGCCCGCTCGAAAGTCGGCTTGCGCCTCGATGAAGGCTTCGAGGTCGAACTCGTCGCCGTCGAATTGCCTGCGCAGTGTCGTGCGCCGGGTGCGCAGCATCTCGAAGCGCCTGCGCAAGGTGTCGAGCATTGACCGATGCGCGTCGAAAGTCGTCTCGACCCATGCCTGCGGACCCGGCGGGGCCATCCTCTCGTGAACCGTCGCACCAGGAGCTCGATACGCAAGCACACGGTAGTCCCACTCGGGATAGGTCATCCCTTTTCCATCGGCGAGCCTTTCTCCTTCGAGACGCTTCCTTGCATCGGGCGGATCGTCCGAAAGGAACATCTCCTTGGCCTGTCCGGGAGTCGACACCAATCGAGCCTGTTCGAGATCCGCCAACGACTCGGCGTACTCCTCGGCGGCCCCTTCTTCATCGCGATCCGTCGGCCGCTGCATGCCGAACGGGTCCTCGGCGTGCTCATGGGGTTGTGACGCCTGAATCATCCAGGCGCCCTGACGGGCATCGTCCTCATCTTCGCTGGCTGGGCGGATATCGGGTCGGCGACTCAGCCGCGCACTGCGCACCCTTGGCACGGACAGGTTGTCCGTCGATGCCTCCGTGCTGCCCGTCGATCCGCGTGGTTCAGGCACCGTCAAGTGGCCCGTCCACGCGTCCCTGAAAAGCGGCTGTGCACCCATTGCATCGGTGCTGTCGGCGTCTGAGATGAAGTGGGTAGCGATACCGAGGGCCAGATCGAACGACGCCTGCGGCGATGGCGTCGTCGCAGCGCCCTGCTGGACACGCACGAGAGGCCGTTCAAGCAAGGCGCGGGCATGGCGTTCCAGCGCCTGTCGCGCTTTGGAAAAACTTCGGATGTCGGGACGATCCGTCAGCGCACCCTGTCGCAGCGTGTTCAAGGGACCGATCAGGCCGGGCAATCGACGCACGAGTTCCTCATCCGCGGCCTGGGCTTCCAGGAGCAGGTAGATGTCGCAAAGCAGTGGCGCGCTCAACCGAGCGACGAAATTCGCGCTGCCTCGGCTGGCGCGCATCGCCTGTTGAAGTCCGACCAAGCGGAGGCGTTCCGTGCCCGCCGCCACATTCATGAGTCCGGAGTCCGCGGGCAGCCAGATGCTGGTCCCGTCGGTACTCGGAACCGCGCTCGTCGTTCGTGGATCGTCACGGCGAAGAAACGCCCGGGACAGGAGGGTCATCGGCGCTCGCGGCTGCGCAACGCGGATTCGATAGCTGCATCCGAACAAGCTTCGGATCAGCAAGTCGATGCGCGGCGCAACATCGGCGAGTCGAACGGTCGCCGGCCCGGGGGGCTTCGGTCGGTGTCGTCGCCAAAGGGTCTGAGCATATGACGTGGCGTGGCGTGCCGCATCGACGATCACGTCCTCTGCTTCAGCCATTGCTGCCCTTTCGTTTCGGTTCGACGCTAGACGAAGCTCGCGTCGACAAGGTCACGCATCGCACCGACCAGAGATTCCTCGTCGGACAAGGGCGACACGATGGCGCAATAGCACGCCTGCCGCACCCCCACACCGCTGGCGATCAGGTTGGCCGCCGCCACGAGCAGGCGTGTGCTCGGCACCTCCGCGAGACCGCGGTCCCGCAGCGCGCGCAGGCGCCCGCCCAGAGTGGCCAGAGCGTGCGCGGTCGCGCGGTCGACGCCGCCTTCACGCGCGACGATCGCAGACTCGCGGTCGACCGGAGGAAAGTCGAAGTCCAGCGCCACGAAGCGTTGCCGCGTACTCGGCTTCAGATCCTTCAGCATGCGCTGATAGCCCGGGTTGTACGACACGACGAGCTGGAAGCCGTCGTGCGCATGAACGGTCTCACCGGTCTTGTCGATCGGCAGGATGCGGCGGTGGTCGGTCAAAGAGTGCAGCACCACGACCGTGTCCTGCCGCGCCTCGACCACCTCGTCGAGGTAGCAGATGGCGCCTTCGCGGATAGCCCGGGTCAGCGGCCCGTCCTGCCACGCCGTGCCGTCGTGGCGGATCAGAAAGCGGCCGACCAAGTCATTCGCGGTCAGGTCGTCGTGGCACGAGATCGTGATCAGCGCGCGGTCCAGCCGCCACGCCATATGCTCGACGAACCGAGTCTTGCCGCATCCGGTCGGACCCTTGAGCATCACGGCGAGCCGGCGCACATGGCAACGTTCGAACAACGAGACCTCGTCGCCCGAAGCGAGGTAGAACGGCTCCGGCCCGGTGCCAGTCATGACCGGCACCGGCTAGGCCGCGGCAGCGACGCCTCGCGCCGTGAGTGGTTTGGCGTCGGTCTCGATATCGAAGCGCGGCGCATGCCGGAAGAAGTCGAAGATGAACAGACCCACCCCGACTGTGAAGAGCGACGCAGTGGCCAGCAGCATCAGGAAGTGGACCTGGATCTTTAGTTGCGCATCCAGGTAGCCCATGCCAAGAATGCGCTCCAGGTAGACCTGCCCGATGCCGGCGGTCGCGAACGAGAGCGTCATGCCGAACATGCCGCTCAGCTGCAGCCAGAAGGACCAGTAGCCGACGCTGCTGCCGCGCTCCGAATGCCCTGGCGCCATCGACGGCAGCGCAAACGTGATCATTGCCAGCACGATCATCGCGTAGGCACCGTAGAACGCCGCGTGGCCGTGCATCGCAGTGATCAGCGTGCCGTGGGTCCACTTGTTCACATCGGGAAAGGTATGCGCCAGGCCCAGCAGGCCGGCGCCGAACAGCGTGAACACGGCGCTGCCGATGGTCCAGTGCAGCGCCAGCGTGTTCGGGTGCGCCAGGCCCGAACGGCGCATCGCCGAGTAGGCATACACCGCCATGCCGATCAGGGCAAGGGGCTCCATGGCGCTGAAGAGCCCGCCGATCGGCAGCCAGTACGACGGCACGCCAACCCAGTAATAGTGATGCGCCGTGCCCAGGATGCCGGCGATGAAGACGAGGCCGACGATGACGTAGAGCCACTTCTCCATCACCTCGCGGTCGGCTCCGGACAGCCGGATCAGCAGGTATGCGAGGAAACCACCCTGGATCATCTCCCACACGCCTTCCACCCACAGGTGGATCGTCCACCATCGGTAGAAGATCGCCACGGTGTAGTTCTCGAACTCCAGCAGCGCCGGCAAGTACAACACCGCCGCCAGTCCGAGCCCCAGCACCAGCACGCCTTCGGTTGTCGTGAATCGCTTGGACTTCCAGATCGTCATGCCGACGTTGTAGAGGAACATCAGCATGCAGACAACGATCACGATCTTGTGCGGCAGCGGCTGTTCGAGCAGTTTGTTGCCGGTGCCGTAGCGGAACAGGTAGCCGACCACGGCGGTCACGCCCATCAACGACCACAGCCCCAACTGCACGTACGCAATCTTCACGCTGTAGAGCTCTGTGCGCGACTCGTCGGGCACCATCCAGTAAGTCGCGCCCATGAACCCCGTCAAGACCCACACGATGAGCAGATTGGTGTGGATGACCTTGGTGACATCGAACGGCAGGATGTACAGCAGCGGGTCCGGCCCGAGGTACTTGGCCGCGGACAGCAGGCCGAACACCAGTTGCAGTCCAAACAGCACCATCGCGACGGCAAAGTACCAGTAGGCAACCGATTGAGACCTGTAGCGCATCACGACTTCCCTTCGATGTTTCAGGCGGCAGCCCTGTCGGCTGTGGCGCGGCCGTCGGTCCTTCACTATTTGAAGGTCGTCAGGTATGCGACCAATTGCGTCACCTGCTCTGGCGTCAGGTCCTTGCCGAACGTGCTCGGCATGAACGAGACCCCGTTGCTCGAATACATGCCGCCCGCAACGATGTGCGCGCTGGGCAGGGTGATGGACTCGCGCAGGTAGCCGTCGATGTCCTTCGCCTTGCCCGCGTAAGTGTTCGATGCCAGAGTCTGCTGCGCCCGCGTCGCGACCCCGGCCAACGACGGACCGGCCATGTTGACGCCCGCAGAAAGCGAGTGGCACGCATTGCATGCCGGTGACGCGGTCTTGAAGACGATCTCGCCGAGCGCGATCGGATCCTTCGCGGTCGGTCCAGCGGCGCCGCCTGGAGGTATCGCGCTGCGGACCACCGCAGCCGCCTGTGCCGGCGGCAACATTGCCGCAGGGCTGATGGTTGTGCCCGTCACCAACAAGGGTCTAGGGGGCCAGTTGTTGTTGTCGACCTTGCTGACCCAATCCAGGAAAGCCACGAGATCGGTGATCTCCGCCTCACTCAAGTCCTGCTTGGGCATCAGGCGGCGATGGCGCTGCTCGTCATAGAACTTCGACGGGTCGCGCAGATAGGCCTGCAGGTATGCGGCGCCACGCTGCTGCGCGATCTTGGTCAGGTCTGGTGCGTAGTAGGCCCCTTCGCCAAACAGCGTATGGCAGTTGATGCAGTTGTTCTTGTGCCAGGCATCCTTGCCATGGGCCACCGCTGGCGTGATGTTCTGCGCATTCGTCAACTTCGGGAATTGGCGATGGCTGTCGATCGTCAGACCCAGAAAAGCCAGTGCAGCAACCAGCGTCGAGCCGATGGCAAAAAGTCGAGCTTGCCGCTTGTTCACTGGGTCGTCCCTCTCGCGTCAGACGCCGATTCCGGTCCAGTAGGTGAGGCCGATGTAGCTCGCGTAGACGATGCCAGAACCCATCAGGGCCAGAACGACGTAGCTGAACAGCCTCAAGTATTTGTGCACGGCGTACTCTCAGGTTCGGACAGGTCCGCACCTTCTGCTAGGGGCGCCGGCCAGCGATTTGCAATCTGGCAGAGGCTAGTCCCGACCGGGCGGCGCGGTCCGTGTGCTGACGCACATAGAAGTCCGAAGGTGGACACCATCCTGACCTTTCTATCCCCGGTATCCAAGCTGGGACGGCAGCAAAAACTCGGGCGATCTCTGCCCCTGGGGCGACGCCAAGGGAGCCCTCTCTTTCGGACTGCGTGTGGAGCAGTGCTTCCGCTCCTCTGGCCTGTGTGCGCTGTCGCACAGAGGGCATCCAGCGGGCGGCCTACAGTGCTTCGATGGCCTACGTCAACGGGTCGTGTCCGGAGTCCACGATGCAGGCCGACATGCTGCAAGCCACCACAACCTCGTCGAACAAACGTGTCGTGATCGACAGCGTCGTCGTGAAAGAGGAGTGGTGCGTCGACTTCGCGCGGATATATACCGCGCGCGAACATTGCACCTCGGTTCAAGCCGGTCGGCTGGCATCGGTACTGTGCGAGTCGCTCAGCCTGTTGCCACCGCTGGTTGCCGTCGGTATGGTGCTGGCTGACGACGACCTGCTCGCGGCGCTGCGAAGTGCGGCCCATGAATGACGATGCATCCGGCACATTCCGGTGAGGTGACCTAGCCGCACTGGCCCGTGCTACCGCAAGCCGTACAGAAGTCGCATCCATCCTTGTGGATCACGGTGGCGTTGCCGCATTCCGCGCACGGCTTGCCCGCCATGACCGCTGCATGCTCCTTGCCATCGCGCGAAGCCTCCAGCACGCCCATGTCTCGCACCGGGTGGCCCGCTTCGTTCAACACGCCGAGCATTGCGTAGCGATGGATGATGAGCCTCGCCATGTAGGCCACCGTCGACGGCCAGGTCTGCTGCCGGCGCTCGCCGTCCTGCAGGCTTGGCACGAACGCCATGAAGTGCCCCAGCGGTTCGGCGTAGTTGAGCAACTTGCGCAGCTTCATGCCGATCCACGCCGGGTCGACGACGCGCATGTCCAGCGAGAGCAGCCGCGCCAGCCCATCCAGGGCCCGTGGATAGTTCCCCGAGAATCCCACCGAGCAGGGACGCGTCTGCGTGCTGCCGTCCGCCCCCGGAATGGTCACTTCCTTGAGGGTCAGCATGAACTGCTCGCCAGTGGCCGGGTTGTCGACGTCCACGGCCCATGCGAGGGTTCCCGAGGGCCCCGTATGCGGCTCGCTGATGCTGAACATCGCGTCCATCACCGGCGTGCTGCCGTCCTGGCCCCCACTCGACAAGGAGCCGAGTTGCTCGCATCGCCAGCGGATCACCGCCGCCGTCGCGGCCACGACCCCCGGGAAGAGCCGCCGCTGCCCGTCCGGCGGGAACGGCATCTCGAAGCTGCGCTCCTCGGCCACTGTGGCCAATGCATCGAGCTTCAACCTCAGCCATGCCGAATCGTTGGCCCGAAGGTCCATCGACAAGGTCTTGGCCAACGCACCGAGACCACGCGGCTGCTCGGCCCCGTTGACCCACACTTCGAACGGACGAGCAGAGGCACCGTCGGACCCGGGAATATCCCCGACGAAAAGCGCGAACTCGCCGAACGGGTGGCGCACCATGAAGGTCCATGCCGCATTGCCCGCCGGCAGCTCCGGCCGGCCGGGCCACCGCAGCGACGACATCACCGGCGCCGGCAGGCGGTTGAGCATCAGCCGCTGATTCGCCCGGCGTGAGTCGTCGATCGCCAACGGCTGCGGGACGGTCTGCGTCGGCATGATGCTGAGCACCGAGCCGAGCACCGCGTTCGGCCGGTACGTCGCCAGACCCTTCAAGCGCGACTCCCACGCTCGCACGTACAGATCCTGGAAATCAACGTACGGATAGTCGGCGGGAACGTTCACCGTCTTGGAGATCGCCGTGTCGATGAAGGGCGCGACGGCGGCGACCATCGCCTCGTGCGCCTGCGCGCTCAGCTCCAGCGCGCTGACGAACGAAGGCGGGAGCGGTGCCGTCTCGCCATGCAGGTGTCGGAAAAGCCGCCAGGCATGGTCCTCGACGGCGTACTCCTTGAAGCTGCCGTCGGGCATGCGCTTCTTGCGCGTGTAGGTCCAGCTGAACGCGGGCTCGATGCCGTTGCTCGCGTTGTCGGCGAAGGCCAGGCTGATGGTGCCGGTCGGCGCGATCGACAGCAGATGCGAATTGCGCAGGCCGCGCGTGCGGATGCGCTCGCACAAGGCCGCGGGCAGTCGCGAGACGAACGTGCTGCCGCTCAGGTAGAGGTCCGGATTGAAGAGCGGGAACGCACCCCGCTCGCCCGCGAGGTCGCACGAGGCTTCGTAGGCGGCGTCCCGCATGCGCTCGGCCACATGCCGCGCCATGCCTCGTGCGGCGTCGCTGTCGTAGTGCAGGTTCAGCATCACCAGTGCGTCGCCCAGGCCGGTGAAGCCCAGCCCGATGCGGCGCTTGTTGCCCGCCTCCGCGCGCTGTTGCGGCAGGGGCCACACCGTGGCGTCGAGCACGTTGTCGAGCATGCGCACGGCCACTCGCACCAGTGCGACGAAGCCCTCCTCGTCGAAACGAGCGCCGCCCCCGAACGGCTCGACCACGAAGCGGGTCAGGTCGATCGACCCGAGGCAACAGCAGCCGTACGGCGGCAGCGGCTGCTCGCCGCACGGGTTCGTGGTGGCGATGTCTTCGCAGTACGCGAGGTTGTTGTCGCGATTGATGTGATCGAGGAAGAGCACGCCCGGCTCCGCATGGTCGTAGGTGGAACGCATGATCTGGTCCCACAGTTCGCGTGCGGGCCGCTTGCGATAGACCCACAGTCCGTCACCCTGGCTGCGGCGCCAGGCGCCGTCCGCCTTCTGCGCGGCACCGGGTTCGGCGCGGTGGACGAACTCCACCTCAGCGCCCGACGCGACCGCCGCCATGAAGGCATCGGTCACGCCCACCGAGAGATTGAAATTCTTCAGATCGCCCTTGTCCTTCGCGTGGATGAACTCCTCGATGTCGGGATGGTCGCAGCGCAGCACGCCCATCTGCGCGCCCCGACGCGCCCCCGCCGATTCGACCGTCTCGCAAGACCGGTCGAAGACCCGCATGTAGCTGACCGGCCCCGATGCCGAGCTGCGCGTGCTGCCCACCCATGCCCCCCGCGGCCGGATGCGGGAGAAGTCGTAGCCCACGCCACCGCCGCGGCGCATCGTCTCGGCGGCCTCGGTGAGTGCGGTGTAGATGCCGGGAAACCCGTCTTCGTCGTCCGAGATCGAATCGCCGACAGGCTGCACGAAGCAATTGATCAAGGTGGCCTGCAGCCCCGTGCCGGCCGCCGACTGGATGCGCCCCGCCGGAATGAAGCCCGACCGCAGGGCCTCATGGAAGCGGGTCTCCCAGCCGGTCCGCTCCGCCGGCGCCTCGATCTGCGCCAGCGCCCGGGCGACGCGCCGGTTCACATCCTCGACGCCCCGCTCGCCCTCCTTCGCGTACTTCTCCAGCAGCACCTCCTCGCTGATGGGTTGTGTTCCGAGGGTGGATCGATCCGTGGTGTCGATGTGCTGCATGCGTGGCGTCCTTGTGTTTGACGGAGCACGGTAGGCACTTCGCACCGCCGTGTCCTTGATTTCGCACAGACCCCGCTGCACGAGCGTCGCCGCAGCGCGCCATCGGATCACCCCGCCCGCCCGTCCCGCCTGGGTTGCAGGAACCAGCGGCCGCTGCGCATCGCCCAAGCCGCCGACGCGGCAGACCATGCCGCTGCGGCGATGCCGAGCGGAAGTTCCGGGCCTTGCGGCCACAACCCGGCCGCCACGCGGAACACTGTGGCGAGCTGCACCAGCGCGAACAGCAAGACGGCGATGGCGTCCATCGCCTGGGTCCGGCCGCTGCGAGTCGCGGCGATGCGCGTGGCCATCACCAACAGCGTGCTGCCGCAGAAGCCGAGCGTCATCGCGTGGAGCGCGGCCATCGCGCAAGCCCGGGAAGCGCCGCCGCGATGAGAGACGGCCCCCAGCAGCAGCGCCACGCACAACCAGCCGAAGCCGGTGAACAGCATCGGCATGATCCGCGTCCCGACGGCCAGCCGATGGCCGTTCGCGTGGTCGAAGAACGGAAGCCCGCCAGCGTGATCGCGATGCCCGCGGCGATCAACCCGACGGGCCACTGCAAGCGCCGCGCATCGACCGCCGCGACACCCATCCAGCGGATTCCCGCGGTGAACAGGAATCCGGCGATGAACAGCGGCATGAACCCATCGCTCATCACCAGCCCGTGAGCGAGCGCCGGCGTGAGGGTCCAGGGCAACCGGGCCCCGGCGTGCAGGTCCACCAGCACCAGCAGCCACCACAGGGCGATGCACGCCATCGCGATACCGGCCACGAAGAAGCAGAGCCGGTGGGGGGCGATCAGCAGCCACTTCTGGCTGGGACGATCAGCGGGGCCGCCCATTCACATGCCGAGCACGAAGACTCCCCAGGCGCTCTTCGTGATCGCGACCGAGACGATGTAGCCGAAGGTGAGCAACGCTGCCAACCAGGCCGTCGCGCGAACCCCTCTCGATCGGCCCGGCCGCAATGCGATGACGCCCAGTCCGACATAGACGACCAGGGCGATGACCTTGGCGAGCAGCCACGGGGCGGTGCCGGGGTGGATGTGAAGCATCCACGCCAGGGTCAGCGCCGAAACCAGCAACACGGTGTCGACCAGGTGCGGTATCGACCTGGCGGCTCGCCTGCGCACCCAGCTCGCGCCCGCGAGAGAGGCCGCTCCGCGCAGGAAGAACCCCGCGAAGGACAGTGCCACGGCAGATTGGTGAACGGCCTTGACGACGGCGTAGTCCATGAAAGTCACCCCCGCTTTGCGTCACGACGTGCCAGCACGGACGCCAGCAGGGTCAGCACGAACAGCCCCATCGCCGCGGCGTTCAGCATCGCTCCCAGCGCGCGCCACGACGGGTCGATGAGGCTGCCGGGAAGTCGTACCAGCAAGGACGCGTGCAGCAGCAGCAACGGTGCATAGAACCAGATGCCGAACACCAGCCGCGTCCGCGCGACGGCCGGCAGGATCACCGGCGCGTGCCCCATCACCATGCTGAAGATGAACCCCAGGCCGAGGGCATGCAAGGCCCAGTCGCGCCCGGGGCACCCGAAGGCCGTGCCGACCCAGGCCAGCCCGGCCACGGCGAGCCAGACGTATCCTGCCAGGAGGCTGATCGCCATGTAGCGGCTCAGGCCATGGCTGCGCACGGTGCGGCGCGCCACGTCGAAGGCCAACAGCCAGAGCGCCAGCGCCGAGAGACCGCCGCCGAAGAGCGCCCCGGCGAGGGTGGGCCACCGACCTGTGCCGGCGGCTCCTGCCAACACGGCGAACAGGATGGCCATCAGCGCCACCTGCACCGCCGGGTGATGGCGCATCAGCCGCGCCATCTCCAGCCGCTCGGCCGCGATGGTCAGCACGATGAATGCAAACCACCAGGGAAGGATCACTGGCGCGTGCGCACCCAGCGCGAAGAGCAGGTTTCCGACCAGCCAGGCGACGGCGCCCGCCAGCAGCACGACAGAATGCAACGCGACCTGGCGGGACAGCACGACCACGCTGGCACCGACGAAGACGGCCGCAGCGAGCGCGCCTGCCCAGGCGCCTGCAACCGGCAGCCCGACCAGCAGCGCGGCACTTCCGAGCGCGCCGGCCCAGGGCGCGGCGAACGCCCAGCGTCGCTTCACGGCCACGGCACGCTCGATCGCGATCACCGTGCCGAGCAGGCCGGACAGCATCAGTGCGGCATGCTGCGCCAGCGCGGCACCGGCCGTCGAGCTGCTTCCGAGCGACATGCCGGCGCGCTGCAGCCCTCCGGCCACCGCGGCAAGCAGCACCAGGCCGATCAGTGCAGCCAGCACCGGCCGTGCGACCCCTTCACCGGTCGGTCTCCACACGCTCGTCATCCCTGCATGAAGCGCCGCGCGCGCTCGCTCATCATCTGCGGGGTCCACGGTGGCTCCCAGCACAGCGCCACCACGATGCCCGTGCCAGCGGGCAGCAGCCGGTCGAGCTCGAGTTCGATGTCCTCGACGATCACGTCGATCACCGGACATGCGGCCGACGTCATCGTGACGCGCACCCGAACTTCGCCGTCGGCGACCGACACGCCGTACACCAGCCCCACGTCGACGATCGAGAGCGACAGCTCCGGATCGACGACACGCGACAGGGCTGCCAGCATCGGCCCCTGCAGCGCGGGCGGCCCGTCCCAGGAAAACGGCAGCGATGTCATGGCTGCATCGCCGCGGCGTCGGGAGCACGCGCCTCCCGGCCCGCGGGATGGCGAAGCAGGCGAAGCGCGTACCACGCCAGGATCACGGCCCCGCCCGCGAACACGATGTCGCCCGGGACCCGCAGCCACACCAGCGTTTCCATGATGCGCGAGTGCACGATCGCCGGCGACCTCGCGAACCACATGCCCTGGTCGATGCTGGCCCAGGCCTGGTAGATGCCCGCCGGCAGCAGCGACATGAAGACCATCATCCCGAGCCCGATGTTCAGGCCCCAGAACGACCACGCCAGCAGGCGATCGGCATGCAGGCTGCGCGCGTACAGCCCGCGCAGGCAGAACAGCATCAGGCCGATCCCCAACATGCCGTAGACGCCGAACAGCGCCGCGTGCCCGTGCGCCGCCGTCATGTTCAGGCCCTGCACGTAGTACAGCGCGGCAGGCGGGTTGATCGCGAACCCGAGCACGCCGGCACCGAGCGTGTTCCAGAAGCCGACGGCCACGAAGCACAGGATCGGCCAGCGGTAGGCGCCGAGCCACTCCGCGCCCTTCGAACGCCGCCAAGTCTGCAAGGCCTCAAGCCCGATCATGGCCAGCGGAACGACCTCAAGCGCGGAGAACACGGCACCCACCGCGATCACGGACGTGGGCGTCCCCGTGAAATAGAGGTGGTGAAGGGTGCCGAGGATCCCGCCGAACAGGAACACGATGGTCTCGGCGACGATCGCGCGGTTCGCGCTCGCCGCGCGCACCAGCCCGAGCCGGGTGAAGATCAGCGCCACCACGGCGGTCGCGAACACCTCGAAGAAGCCCTCGACCCACAGGTGGACCAGCCACCAGCGCCAGTATTCGATCATCGAGTAGTGGGTGTGCTGGCCCCACATCAGCGAACTGGAATAGAAGCCGCCGATGCAGGCCGCCGACAGGAACACCATCGCGATCAGGCCACGGGTTTCGGAAGGCTTCATCAGCGCAGGCCACAGCGCACGCCCGAGCAGCAGCAGCCAGAACAGCAGGCCGACGAACAGCAGCAACTGCCACACCCGGCCCATGCTGGTGTACTCGAGCCCCTGGTTGCCGATCCAGAAGCTGAAGTCCACGCCGCGGTGCTGCAAGGTGCCGAGCCAGCCGGTGGCGGTCGAGCCCACGACGATGGCGATCAGCGCCCAGAACAGCACATCGACGCCCAGCTTCTGGAAGCGCGGCTCGACACCGGACAGCAACGGCGCGATGTAGAGGCCGGTCGCAAGCCAGGCGGTCGCGATCCAGAAGATGCCGACCTGCGTGTGCACCGTCCGGCTCACCACGTACGGCAGCACCTGTGCCAGCGGAATGCCGAAGAAGGCTTCGCCCTCGACCGCGTAGTGCGCGGTGATCGCGCCCATGCCGATCTGCAGCAGAAGCAGGCCGATGACCGCGAAGAAGTACTTGCGCGTCGCCTTCATCGACGGCGTGGCGACCACCTTCAGGAACGGATCGGCCGCGGGCGGCTTCAGCTCGTCCTCGTGAGGCCGTCCGCCATGGAACCACACCATCGCGGCAATGCCGGCGATCAGCAGCACGATGCTCGCCATCGACCACATCGCCGCGGAGCCTGTCATCGTGTTGCCCACCAGCGGCTCGTGCGGCCAGTTGCTCGTGTACGAGAGGCCTGCCTCGCCGGGGCGGTCTGTCGCGGCCGCCCAGGCAGTCCAGAAGAAGAAGGCCGTCAAGGCACGGCGGTCTTCGGCGGCGGGCACCGTGTCGGCCCGCATCGCGTACTGCTCGCGAAGCCCGGTCAGCGCCGTATCGTTGCCGAACAGCGCGCCATAGTGGCCGGCGACAGCGCGCACGGCCTGGCCCCGTTCGTTCGACACCTTCAGCACACCGGTGCCGTCGTCGTAGCCGTTGGCCCGCATTTCCTGCCGAAGCGTCACGTCGATCGCCGCGCGGTCCGTCGTGCTCAGGGTCGGCTGGGCTTGCTGGTGTGCGTTCAGGAGAATCCCCTGCAGCGCCAGTGCCTCGCGGTGCAGCCAGTCGGCCGACCAGTCCGGCGCGACGTAGGCCCCATGGCCCCAGACCGTGCCCAGCTGCTGCCCGCCGGACGAGAGCCACACCTGCTGACCCGCCTGGATCTGTTCGCCGGTGAAAAGGACCTCGCCGTCAGCGGTGACGACCGAGGTCGGGATCGGAGGTGCCGCCAGGTAGATCTGGTAGCCGATGAAGCCGAGCGCCCCGAACGAGAGGACGAAGATGAGGCCCAGCCAGCGCCAGAGCCTGAGATTGTTGGTCATGGATGTGCTCCTGAAGGTTCGCCAGACGATTCATCCCGCCCCGCCGCAGCCTCCGCCGCAGCACGCGCCATCGGCGTGCGGGCGGTCGGCCTTCTGCTTCGTGATCCGGACCTGCCAGAGGTCGGGGCCGGCCTGCTCATAGTCCCAGCTGAAGGCACCCGGGGCCTCGGCCTCGAACTGGTGGTACAGCGGCAACGGATCGTGGTCGTTGACCAGTCGCATCGCGCTTCCCGTCGCCAGGTTGCGGAAGGTCGCGAAGATCAGTGGATGGCGTTCGCGCGGCGAGACCTGGCGAACATCGATGCTGGAATGAACGGACGTTGGCATGCGAATGGCTCCTTGCTCATTTAAAGATGCATATTTTGTGCATCTATATTAGAAGCGCCACGTCGCGCGTGCATTGACCCCGATCAAGCGCGGTGGCCTGCCGCCGCGGCGCAACGCAGTCCGATTTGCGCGGAATCAACCGCCGCCCTGCCGGGCCCCCGATGCAACCGCATCACCGTTGATCCAACGCAAGGCGCCGCCGTTCTCACACCCGTACCGTTGCGCTGCCAATAGATGCACTACCCATACCGGATATGAACATGAGCACATGGATGAAGAAGGCGATCGTCGCAACGCTGGCGGCACTCGCCGCGGGCTGCGGCAGCGCGGTACTCGCCGCCGCGGGCTCTGCCCCTGCCCCCGCAACAAAGACCGGCGATTTCGGGCCGCCCCAGGGCACCCCGATCCACGCCATCCTGACCAGCCCGCCGAACGTGCCGCCGCCGACGAACCGCAAGGTTCCTGCCAAGGTCATCGTCGAGCTCGAAGTCGTCGAGAAGGAGATGCAGATCTCCGAAGGCGTGTCGTACACGTTCTGGACCTTCGGCGGCACCGTGCCCGGCAGCTTCATCCGCGTGCGCCAGGGCGACACGGTGGAATTCCACCTGAAGAACCACCCGGGCAGCAAGATGCCGCACAACATCGACCTGCACGGCGTGACCGGCCCGGGCGGCGGCGCCGCCTCCAGCTTCACCGCACCCGGCCATGCATCGCAGTTCACGTTCAAGGCGCTGAACGAAGGCATCTACGTCTACCACTGCGCGACAGCGCCGGTCGGCATGCACGTGGCCAACGGCATGTACGGCCTGATCCTGGTCGAGCCGCCCCAGGGCCTGCCGAAGGTCGACCACGAGTACTACGTGATGCAGGGCGATTTCTACACCGCGGGCAAGTACCGCGAGAAGGGCCTGCAGGCCTTCGACATGGAGAAGGCCATCGACGAGCGGCCTACCTACGTGCTGTTCAACGGCGCGGAAGGCGCGCTGACCGGTGACAAGGCCATCGCGGCGAAGACCGGCGAGACGGTGCGGCTGTATGTCGGCAACGGCGGTCCGAACCTGGTGTCGAGCTTCCACGTGATCGGGGCGATCTTCGACGAGGTCCGCTACGAGGGGGGCAGCAACGTTCAGAAGAACGTGCAGACGACGCTGATCCCGGCAGGCGGCGCGGCGGTCGTCAAGTTCACGACCAAGGTGCCCGGCAGCTACGTGCTGGTGGACCATTCGATCTTCCGCGCGTTCAACAAGGGTGCGCTCGCGATCATGAAGGTCAGTGGCCCCGAGGACAAGAGCATCTACTCGGGCAAGGAGCTCGACTCGGTCTACCTCGGTGACCGGGCACAACCCGACATGCAGACCGTCGCCGTCGCGACGAAGGCGGCCGCGGCGGGAACGCTGACCGTGCAGGACCAGGTGCAGGCCGGACGCTCGCTGTTCGCAGGGACCTGCTCGGTGTGCCACCAGGCGAACGGCGAAGGGCTGCCGGGCGTGTTCCCGCCCCTCGCGAAGTCCGACTTCCTCGCCGCCGACCCCGCACGGGCCATCGACGTGGTGCTGCGCGGACTCTCCGGCAAGGTCACCGTGAACGGCACCGACTACAACTCGCTGATGCCGCCGATGAACCAGCTCAACGACGACGAGGTCGCGAACATCCTCAGCTACGTCCTCAACAGCTGGGGGAATGCCGGCGGTCGCATCTCGACAAGCCAGGTGAAGAAGGCACGCGAGGCCAAGCCCGGCTCCGTCGCCGCGACAGAGCATTGACGTGAGGCGACTCGCCTGCGCCGTGCTGCTGGGGGCCGCGGCCGTGGCGGCCACGCCGTGCGCCGCGCAGTCGCCGGTGTACATCCCGATCCCCGGAGGGACGCTCTCCAGCGTCCTCGCGCGCAACGCCGACATCGGCCCGTCGCGGATCGCGGCCTTCGAGATGCGCGAGACGCCGGTGACCGTGTCGGACTGGCAGAGCTTCGTGACCGGGCACCCCGAATGGCAGCGCGGCCGCGTGGCGCGCGCGTTCGCCGACGAGGGCTACCTGAAGGACTGGCGCACCGAGGTCGACCCGCCGCCGGGCGCTCGCGCATCGCAGCCGATCACCGCGGTCAGCTGGTTCGCTGCACAAGCCTACTGCGAGACCGAGGGCGCACGCCTTCCGACCTGGCCCGAGTGGGAGTACGTCGCCGCAGCCGATGCGGGCCGGCGCGACGCGCGGGCCGATCCGGCCTGGCGCTCGCGCATCCTGGCCTGGTACGGCCGCCCCGCCGCCCACGCGCTGCCGGACGTCGGCGGTCAGCCGAACGTCTACCGCGTGCGCGACCTGCACGGCCTGGTCTGGGAATGGGTCGACGACTTCAATGCGCTGCTCATCAACCCCGACAGCCGCTCCGCCGAGGATCCCGACAAGCTGCAGTTCTGCGGTGCCGGCGCGATCGACCTGCAGGACCGCGAGAACTATGCAGTGCTGATGCGCGTGGCCTTGCTGTCGTCGCTCGAGGCGGCGCAGAGCACGAGCAGCCTTGGGCTGCGCTGCGTGCGCCCTCTTCCTCCCATTCTTCCCCACCCCCTCAAGGAGACTCCATGATGCTTCGCCGCACCCTGCTGGCCGCCGCGCTGGCGTTCTGCGCTTCGGTGGGAGCCGCGCCGGCCCTGCCGGGCGACTCGGTCTACCAGCTGCCGCTTCGCCTGAACGACCAGGACGGCACCGCGTTCCCGCTCGCACGCAGCCAGGGCCGCCTGGTGATCGCGACGATGTTCTACACCTCCTGCCAGTACGTCTGCCCGATGCTGATCGACGCCTTGCGCGACACGCTGGCGGCATTGCCCGTGCCGGACCGCGGGCGGGTGGACGTGCTGATGGTGAGCTTCGATCCCGCACGCGACACGCCGGACGTGCTCAGGCGCACCTTCGAGCAGCGCCATCTGGAGCACCCGCAATGGACCCTGGCGCGCACCGACAGCGCCGGCACGCGCAAGCTGGCCGCCTTGCTGGGCATCCGCTACCGGCAGCTGGCCGATGGCGACTTCAACCACACGAGCGCACTGATCCTGCTCGACGGGCAAGGGCGCATCCTCGGTCGCACCTCGACGCTCGGCCAGGCCGACCCGGTGTTCGTCCGGCTCGCGCAGGATGCATTGCGCGGCGAACCGCACTGACGCGGCCGGCGGCAGCTTCAGCGCGATGCCGCCGAGGCTGCCGCGCCGGCGCCCGTTTCAGGTGCCTGCGCCACGACCTCCTTCGGCACCACCTGCCCCGGCGTGTCGGTCGGCGCCTCGCCCGGCGGAATGTGCGGCAGGCGGTGGGCGATGCCCTTGTGGCAATCGATGCAGGTCTTGTCCTTGCTGGCCAGGTGGGTCGTATGCATCGCCTGCGCACGCACGCTCTGGCGGGTGAAGTCCATCGAGTCGTAGTTGTGGCAGTTGCGGCATTCGAGCGAATCGTTCGCCTTGAAGCGCCGCCATTCGTGCTGCGCCAGCTCCAGGCGCTTGGCCTGGAACTTCTCCGGCGTGTCGATGGTGCCGAACACCTTGCCCCAGACCTCCTTCGACGCCTGCATCTTGCGGGCGATCTTGTCGGTCCAGTTGTGCGGCACGTGGCAGTTCGAGCACACCGCCCGCACCCCGGAGCGGTTGGTGTAGTGGATCGTCGACTTGAGTTCGGCGAACACGTTGTCGCGCATCTCGTGGCAGCTGGTGCAGAAGGCCTCGGTGTTGGTCGCCTCCATCGCGGTGTTGAAGCCGCCCCAGAACACGACGCCGGCGATGAAGCCGACGAGGATCAGCACGCCCAGGCTGAAGTGCACGCTGGGGCGCGACAGGATCCTCCAATACCGACTGAGCAGTTTCCGCACGGCAAGTCTCCAGCTATCGTTTGGCGGGCACGGCTGCGCGGCGCAGCACCGTGTCGACATCTTCGAACGTGTTCCCCACCAGCGGCTTCACCGGCTCCTGCGCGACATGGCATTGCTGGCAGAAGTAGCGCCGCGTCGAGACCTGCGCGAGCACCTTGCCGTCGCGGTCGATGTAGTGCGTCACGCTGACCGGCACCGCCTGGCTGAACTCCGTCCTGGCGCGGGCATGGCAGTCCAGGCACTTGTTGAAGTTGCGGTCGACCTGGTAGCCGTCGACCCGGTGCGGGATGATCGGCGGCTGCATGTCGTAGTTGCGCGTGCGGCGCTGGTCGTCGTTCACCGCGTTGGTGAGCAGCGGCGGGCGCGACTCCTCGGGGATCGGCGTCGCGCCGCGCAGCGCATCCTGGACCAGCGGCGGGGCGGCGGATGCGGCGGCGGCGGCCAGCACGAGCGACAACACAAGCAGGCGGGGTCGGATCATGGGCACTCCTGTCGGCCTCACACCTTGGTGATGCGCACGGCGCACTTCTTGAAGTCGGTCTGGAACGAGATCGGATCGGTCGCATCCAGCGTGACCTTGTTGATCAGCTGGCTGGCATCGAACCAGGGCACGAACACCAGCCCCCGCGGCGGCTTGTTGCGACCGCGCGTCTCGACGCGGGTGCGCATGCTGCCGCGCCGCGAGGCGACCTCGATCTCGACGCCGCGCCGCACGCCCAGCGCCTTCGCGTCATCGGGGTGCATGTAGCAGACGGCGTTCGGCACCGCCCGGTGCAGTTCGGGCACGCGGCGCGTCATCGAGCCCGAATGCCAGTGCTCCAGCACGCGGCCGGTCGACAGCCAGAACGGGTACTCCTTGTCCGGCACCTCCGGCGGCGGCTCGTACGGCAGCGCAAAGATCACCGCCTTGCCGTCGGGGTTGCCGTAGAACTGCCAGCCGGTGCCGGGCTTCACGTAGGGGTCGGAACCCTCCTTGTAGCGCCAGCGCGTCTCCTTGCCGTCGACCACCGGCCAGCGCAAGCCCCGCACCTGGTGGTAGGTGTCGAAGGGCGCCAAGTCGTGGCCATGACCCCGGCCGAAACTCGCGTACTCCTCGAACAAGCCCTTCTGCGGGTAGAAGCCGAAAGCCTTCGCCTCGTCGTTCTCGTAGCCCGCCTCGACCTGCGAGGCCGGGAAGCGGTTGACCTGCCCGTTCTCGAACAGCACCTGGAACAGCGTCTTGCCGCGGACCTCGGGCTGCTTCGCGATCAGCTCCGCCGGCCACACCTCCTCGACCTTGAAGCGCTTCGAGAACTCCATCAGCTGCCAGAGATCCGATCGTGCTTCGCCGGGGGCCCTGACGAGCTGGTGCCAGAAGTGGGTCCGGCGTTCGGCATTGCCGTACGCACCCTCTTTCTCGACCCACATCGCCGCCGGCAGGATCAGGTCGGCCGCAAGGCAAGTGACGGTCGGGTAGGCATCGGACACCACGACGAAGTTGTCGGGGTTGCGATAACCGGGGTAGCCCTCCTGCGTGAGGTTGGCGCCGGCCTGCATGTTGTTGTTGACCATCACCCAGTAGGCGTTGAGCTTGCCGTCCTTCAGCATGCGGTTCTGCAACACGGCGTGGTAGCCCGGCACATCGGGGATGGTGCCGTCGGGCAGCTTCCAGATCTCTTCGGCATGGGCCCGGTGCTTCGGGTTGGTGACGACCATGTCGGCCGGCAACCGGTTGGCGAAAGTGCCCACCTCGCGCGCGGTGCCGCAGGCCGAGGGCTGGCCGGTCAGCGAGAACGGGCTGTTGCCCGGCGTCGCGATCTTGCCGGTCAGCAGGTGGATGTTGTAGATCATGTTGTTCGCCCAGACGCCGCGCGTGTGCTGGTTGAACCCCATCGTCCAGAACGACATCACCTTCACCTTCGGATCCGCGTACAGCTCGGCCAGTGCGAGCAGGCGGTTCTTCGGCACGCCGCTGAGTTTCGCGGTGTAGTCCAGGTCGTAGGTCGCGACGAACTTCGCGAACTCGTCGAAGCTCATCGGCTTCGAGCCGCCCACGGCGTTGGCATTCTTCGCGGCCTTCTGCAGCGGGTGCTCGGGCCGCAGGCCGTAGCCGATGTCGGGGTTGCCGAGCCTGAAGGTGGTGTGCTTCTCGACGAACGGGCGATTGACCCGCCCGGTCGAGATGATGTGGTGTGCGATGAAGTTGAGGATCGCCAGATCGGTCTGCGGCGTGAACGTCAGGTCCAGGTCGGCGAGTTCGTACGAGCGGTGCTCGAACGTCGACAGCACGGCGACCTTGACGTCCTTTCCGCTCAGCCGCCGGTCGGTCACTCGCGTCCACAGGATCGGGTGCATCTCGGCCATGTTCGAGCCCCACAGCACGAACGCGTCGGCGGCCTCGATGTCGTCGTAGCAGCCCATCGGCTCATCCGCTCCGAAGGTGCGCATGAAACCCGATGCGGCCGACGCCATGCAGTGGCGGGCGTTCGGGTCGAGGTTGTTGGTGCGAAAGCCCGCCTTCATCAGCTTCAGCGCGGCATAGCCTTCCCACACCGTCCACTGGCCGGAGCCGAACATGCCGACGGCGGTGGGGCCCTTCTCCTTGAGCACCCGCTTGAACTGGGACGCCATCTCGTCGAAGGCCTGGTCCCACGAGACGTGCTGGAACTCGCCGTCCTTGGCGTAGCGGCCGTCCTTCATGCGCATCAGCGGGCGCGTCAGACGGTCCTCGCCGTACATGATCTTCGACAGGAAGTAGCCCTTGACGCAGTTCAGGCCGCGGTTGACCTCGGCCAGGGGGTCGCCGTGCGTCGCGACGACGCGGTTGTCCTTGACGGCAACGCTGACGCCGCAGCCGGTGCCGCAGAAGCGGCAGGGCGCCTTGGACCACTTCAGGTCCTTGGCATCGGCACTGACGTCGGCCATGCCGGGCAAAGGCACGCCTGCCACCGCGGCGGCCGTGGCGGCCGCTGTTTGCCTAATGAAGTCCCTGCGGGCGATCGGCATCGGGTAGTTCCTCGTTCATGGATTCCAGGGTGTCCGCGTGCTGGTAGACGAGCGCGGCCGACAGCACACCGTCGGTGCGCTGGATGGTCTGCACTAGGCCGATCATGTCGCCCGCACTCGACGCCTCCAGCGTGATCACGAGCTTTCCCCGGTCGGTGACGGCGTGGATCACCGCCCCCGGCAGTTCGGCCAGCGTGACGGCAAGGGCAGGCGCCCGGCTCGGTGAAGAATGGACGACCAGGCTCGCGATGTGGAGTTCAGCGGGGCCGCTCGAAGGCGCGGCGGCGACCGGCAACATGGTGCGGCGCATGGTCAGCTGCCCGGCGGGCCGGCCAACATCTGCAGCATCCAGACCACGAAGCCGTAGCCACCGACGACGCACACGGCCAGCACCGGCGCGATGAAGGCCAAGGAGAGGACCACGACAGCGCGCTCCTGCGCCTTGCTCGGCTCGTCAGCGCGTTGAGGCATCGCCGTCTCCTTACCCGCCGCTCGGACGGCTTGCCTATGGACTCGGGGTGCATCGCTCGAACGGAAGTATGTCAATGGCATGAGTGCGAGCGTAGGGCGGCGCGCAGATAGGGAGATTGATCAGAATCAAAGTGGCGTGCAATAGTGGCAACCTCTCGAATCGACTTTGCGATGCACCTGATTCCGCCCTATCGGCCCCGTTCGTATCGGAAAGGAGGGATGCTGCTTGCAAGGAAGTCCGGCGCACGAATCGCTCAACGAGTTCTGCGCCCGACGTTTCGCATGCGCGCGCACGAGTGGTCCTGCTGCGCAGAAATCTGGCGCGTGGCCATCACCGTCTGTGGACGCGAGATCTACCTCGACGCCGTGATGGACGACTTCGGCAATCTCGTCGCCATCCGGAATCGATTTCGGGCTGTCACGCAGAGGCAACGGGCCGCGCCCCAACCACTGCGTGCCATCCGGCTGCGCGAGGTCATAAGCAAGACGGGGCTCAGCCGCGCGACGCTCCACAACCTCGAAGTCGCCGGCAGGTTTCCTCAGCATCGACTCCTCACCCCGCGCTGCGCAGTTTGGATTGGGAGCGAAGTGGACCAGTGGTTGCTCGAGCGCCTGGCCTCGCCTGCGGCATATGCTCCGTTGCCGAACGTCGAACTGCGGCGATCCACGCCGGGCCGCGGCAAGAATCGGTGAGTAGCGGGGAGGTGCATGGGAATGCACCTCCCCGATTTCCTTGGTACGGCCTGTCAGGCCATCTCCAACTCAGCGTCGAGCGCTGCACGCCGGCCTTGGATCCTGATCTCGTCGGCAGACCTGCCGCCAGCGTGCTGGCCGCAAGCTGAAGGCCGCCGCTCTTCGGGTCAGCCTTGAACTCAAAGTACTTGTCAGCCCATCCGCCGAAAGTGGGCGCGCCAGCAGCCTCGGCCCGCTTCTCGACCTTGGCGCGCGATGGTGACTGACCGCGCTCAACAAGGCGCCTGGCGCGCGAGAGCAACTGCCGCGCCTCCGTATCGGAAGGACAGCGCACCATATGCCCCCCCTTCCGGGAGGCCTCGCACGAAGAACCGGCGCGAGCACGCACCCGGTTGGTCGCACAGGATGCGCTGCCCCGCCTTTGTGGGGCGTGTCGGAAAACTCAAGGCTCGATCCCGACCGCTCGATGGGGACGCCGGGGTCGAGCACGTGCTGGCGCATCTCGTCGCATCGTCGGCTCGATCCCTGGACAAGTGCGGCTGGAAATCCTGCATCGCATTTCCGCTCGCATGTTCGCGAGCTAGGCTGCTCCGGATCGCGCCCGCGCTTACCTTTGGCCACTGCAGCCACGCTGCCAGGATGCGAGGCGACAGGCTGAGATCGAAGGCAACGTTTCCCCCCTCCAGGCACCCAACGTCATCCCATGCGCATCCCCATTTCCCGACCGCAGCAGGTCCGCTCCAAGAGCGTAACCCCGCAAGCCGAAGGCACGACGGGCGGCCTGCCCTCCATCGTCAGCCGGGCCCAGGTGCGCGAAGGCGCGCCGATCGGCCCCGGCCACCTGCGCCGCGCCGCGCCATTGAAGGCGCTGGGACCGCGGCAAAATATTGCAGGCGTCCAGGCCCGCCTCGACCAACGTGGGCGGGAAGCCCGCTACCCCGACGTTCTCCACCGGGCCGAGATGCCGCCGGCGTCCAAGCTCGACGGCGTGGTGGGCATGGCCAAGATGGCGAACTTCGTCTACTTCCGCGACCCGGAAAAGCTGCCAGGCGACTTCAAGCCGGCGGAGGACCTGATGTCCCTCCTCGCGACCGAGCTGAACTTGCCGACGGGCAACCAGTTGTCGCCTGACAAGAAGATGGCCGGCACCGTGGCCGATCCGAAGTCCGGCCTCGTGGCGAGCATCCTGGTGGACCACACGGCCAAGCGCGTCGTCCTCGCGTTCGGGGGCACGACGGCGGGCGAGGTGCCTGGCGGCGCCTCGCAACGCGTGGTAGGCGACGCCAGCATGGGCGGGCCCCAGTGGCTGGCCAACGGGGAAGCCGGCCTGGGCGTCGAGCCCGAGAGCTACAAGCAGGCCGCGACACTGGCTCAGGAGTTGCAATTGGCCATGACGAACGGCCACTCGGGCGCGAAATACCATGACTACGATCTCTCGCTCACGGGCCACTCCAAAGGAGGCGGGGAAGCGTCGTACGCGGCCATCATGATGGAAAAACCCGTCAAGGCCACCGTCTTCTCACCGGCTCCGCTCAGCGACGGGCTGTTGGACAAGGCCCGGGAAGAAAACGTCAAGCGCCTGCCGGACCTGGTGGAATCCTTTTCCGTCAAGGGCGATCCGGTGCCGGAACTGGGCGACCCGGACAAGCTCTCCAACAAGGCCCTCAAGATGCTGGGCTTGCCGCACCCGCGCTCGGTGGGCACTGCTCACGTCTTCGAACCCGATCCCCACCTGGAGATCTCCGACCCCGTGGACCGTGTGTGGCCGATGTTCCTGCACGACCTGTTCCTGCCGCAGCTAGAAAGCCATCAGCGGCAAGGCCTCGTCCAGGAGCAGGCCGCCCAGGGCGCCGCCTGATCGAGCCAGCTCGGTCCACCGATCTGCGAGCAGCTCGTCACGCGAGGAGTGTCTCGACGCGAGGCCCGAATCGCGGTGATCTGGAACACTATTGCCTGCCGCGCGCGGCTGGATCCACTCAGCAGTGGTACCCCGCGAGCGTCATCGGTACGTCGTCCGGCAGGCTGTCGAAGAACGCCGCCTCGTCGCCGGGTCCGGGTGCGTCGCTGTCGAACAGCCGATGGCGAGGCGCGTGCGGCCCGCGATCAAGTTCGATGGTTGCTGCGGCAGGGGTAGCAACACGCGAGGCTCGGCCCCGACCGCGCATTGCCTCGGCCGACTGCCGCCCTGAAACGATTCAGCATTCTGCGGACAGCAGGGCCTCCGCCATGGAGGGCAACTCTTCGGCCGCCTCGCCGGCGGTGGCAAATCGCGCCAAGCGCTCCAGCGCCGGTCGTGGTCGGTCAGGCAGGAGTAGCAAAACGCAAGGAGAGGTGGCCGGCACCACCCTCTTAGAGAAAATACCGTCGCGTGTACCGACACCGCTCGACCACCGTCTTCCTTGAGATTTGTGTCGTCGAGCGCAGTGATGCGGAGGGGGGCGAACCTGCCGAACATCGCAGTCTGCATCAACCGATCGGTCTCGTGCCGCGACAGGCTGGATAACCGCTGCAGCCCCAGAACTCACCGCCGGCATTCGCGCCACGCTTCGCGGTCCGCCTGACCATCGGCTTGGTGCAAACCGGGCAGTTTGACGCCTGACTCGGCGCGGCATTGGGCGTCACAGCTGGGGCTGCCGCAGGCCGTGAAGTTGAGCGATTGACTGCGGCCTTGGCATCTCGAAGGAGCCCTCGAAGCTTCACTGGTCTCGCCGGTCTTCCTGAGAACAAGATCCACACCACCATCCGCACCGCCGCCGCCAGTTTCGGCAACTTGGTAGCCCTGCAACCGGAAGCCTTCACCGACCAACATCTCGAATTCGCGCCAGCTCATGCCATCCAAGGCATCGCTCGCCTCGCATTGCATCACATCGATGACGAGGTTCTTTCGCTCCTTGCGCCGCCAGGCCGACATGCCCGCCCCAGCCAGGCAGAGAGCGGGCAGCACGTACTGGCCAATGCTGGCCAACGTCTTCCAAAGGGTTTGGGTGACCATCGCGCTCATTTGTCCAGGCTGGGCTGTGGGGACAACCGCCTGGGATGCAACGCCATGAAGCAGCAAGTAGCTGATCACCCCCAACGTCACCCCCGCCCACCACGGCAGCATCGCAACGAGGTCCATGATGTCCTCAGCAGGACTCGTCTTCTTGCGTCTCGCCATCCCTGCTCTCCCCTTGTTGTTTTTGATGTTGTATCAGACGCCGATCAGGTCGGGCATCCCTCGGCACATCAGGCACTGAAGACAGCTATGCCAGCGTGAGCAGCCGTTCGCTCAACAAGCGCGCCCCTCCGAGTTCACTGTCCGTTCTGCTCTTCTCGACGGGCCGACTAACGCCGTTTCTTTCCAGTGGCTTCCTGCGACCGCAGCGCACCGACTACCAACGAAAAAGCCGGCGATGGCTGTCGGCGGCTTGGATAGTAGAGGTAGTAGCCCTCGAATGGCGCGCACCAGTCATCCAGCACGCGAATGAGCCGCCCTTCCCCGATGTGGGGCGCGAACTCTTCTTCTGGAAGGAAGGCGATGCCCAGACCTTCCAGCGCGGCTTGAGCAATGTGTGGCGTGCTGTTGAGAGTGATCTGCCCCTCGACGCGAACATTGACCTGCTTGCCCCGACGCTCGAATTCCCAGACGTACAGGCCCCCATGCGTGGGGAAGCGCATGTTGATGCAGCTGTGCTTCGTCAGGTCTTGCGGAGTCTTCGGCTTTGGATGCGCCGCCCAATAGCCCGGCGCAGCGACAGCGGCCATGCGCAGCTTGGGGCCGATCGGGACCGCGATCATGTCTTTGTCGATGGTGTCACCTAGTCGAACGCCTGCATCGAATCGATCGGCCACGATGTCGCGGAACCCGTAGTTCACATCGAACTCCACCTTGACGTCCGGCAGCTGCTGCAGCAGAGGCGCAATCTTCGGCAACAGGGTCGTTCTGAGCACGTGGTCGCCACAGGTGATGCGCACGGTACCGGCGGGCTTGTCGCGCAGCTCGGACAACTCGTCCAGCTCCGCTTCGATCTCGTCGAAGCGATGCCCGATGGCCTTGAGCAAGCGGTCTCCGGCGGTGGTAGGCGAAACGCTGCGCGTCGTGCGGGTGAGCAGACGGATTTCCAGCCGAGCTTCGAGCCCACTGATGGCCTGGCTCAGGGCCGACTGCGTGACGCCCAGCAGTGCGGCCGCGCGGGTGAAGCTACCTTCTCGCGCGACCGTCACGAAGGAGAGGAGATCGTTGAGATTGCGTCTGACCATGAGCCTCAGTTTCCCACGACGTTTGATTAGCCTGACTAATATCCTCTTTAAGCATTGATTAGCTAGTCGCCAGCGCCCATACGCAGGAAGATTTGCCACATGCCGATGGAGTGCTCTGCCAAGGGTCGATGCCCTGCACTGAACTCCGTCGACCAGATACCTCAGGAAAGGCAATTCACCATGAACAGTTTCAACGAACCCAGCACACCGAAAGCCGACGCAAATGTTGCCAACACAAGTCGTCGCAACTTGCTCCAGATGACCGGCGCAGGGATCACCGCATTGAGCGTGGGCGCTGTCTCCGCCACACCCGCGCTTGGCCAGGCGCGCGTGAAACTCACTGACAAGTGGGACAAGACCTTCTCCAAGAGCGCCAAGGTCGAACACAAGAAGGTGACGTTCAAGAACCGTTATGGGATTCTTCTGGTCGCGGATCTGTACCAGCCGAAGAGTGCTCGCGGCAAGTTGCCTGCGATCGTGATCGGAGGCCCGTTCGGCGCCGTCAAGGAGCAATCGTCCGGGCTCTACGCGCAGACGATGGCGGAGCGTGGCTTTGTCACGTTGGCGTTCGACCCGTCGTACACCGGCGAGAGCGGCGGCGAGCCGCGCAACATCGCCTCGCCAGACATCAACACCGAGGATTTCAGCGCGGCCGTCGACTTTCTGGGCCTGCAATCAACCGTCGATCGTGAGCAGATCGGCGTCATTGGCATATGCGGCTTTGGTGGCATGGCTCTGAATGCCGTGGCCGTGGACAAGCGCGTCAAGGCCGTCGTGGCCACCACCATGTACGACATGACGCGCGTCATGTCGAAGGGCTACAACGACAGCGTGACCCTCGAGCAGCGCACGCAGATGCTGGAGCAATTGAGCCGCCAGCGTTGGAAGGATGCCGAAAAGGGAGCCCCGGCTTACCAGCCGCGATACAACGATCTGAAGGGTGGCGAAGCGCAGTTCCTGGTCGACTACCACGACTACTACAGGACGCCGCGAGGGTTCCATCCGCGGGCAGTCAACTCGGGAAACTCCTGGACGCAGACCACGCCGCTGTCGTTCATGAACATGCCGCTGCTGACCTACATCGCGGAGATTTCGCCGCGCCCTGTCCTGCTCATCCATGGCGAAAAGGCCCACTCCCGGTACTTCAGCGAAACCGCCTATGCAGCTGCGGCGCAGCCGAAGGAACTCATGATCATTGCGGGCGCCAGCCACACCGACCTGTACGACAGGGTGGACGTGATCCCGTTCGACAGGATGGCGGCTTTCTTCAAGCAGCACTTGGCATCAGCATGACAGCTCAACCCAAAGCCGGAGATCGGCCGGCCTACTGGAGCGGCATCTTCGCCATGTCACTGTGCGTGTTCGCGCTCGTGGCCTCCGAATTCATGCCCGTCAGTCTGCTGACGCCGATCGCCGACGATCTACGGATCACCGAAGGAACCGCCGGCCGGGGCATCGCGATCTCCGGCGCCTTCGCGGTGCTGACGAGCCTGTCGATCTCGTCTCTGGCCGGCACCATGGACCGCAAGAACCTCCTGCTGGTGCTGGCGGTCCTGATGGGAATCTCCGGCGCCATCGTGGCGCTGGCGCCGAACTACCTGGTGTACATGGCCGGCCGCGCGCTCATCGGCGTGGTGATTGGCGGGTTCTGGTCCATGTCCGCCGCCATGGCGATGCGTCTGGTGCCCTTCGATCAGGTGCCCAAGGCTTTGGCCATCTTCAACGGCGGCAATGCCTTGGCTACCGTGATCGCCGCACCACTGGGAAGCTACCTCGGCGCTGTCATCGGTTGGCGTGGCGCCTTCTTCGCACTGGTCCCCGTGGCGTTGGTCGCTTTGGCATGGCAATGGATTGCCTTGCCGCCCCTGAAGACCGAAGCGCGCGCATCGGGCTCGGGCAACGCGTTCAAGGTTCTGAAGAGCCGCACGGTCGCCTATGGCATGGCCGGGTGCGGGGCGTTCTTCATGGGCCAATTCGCGCTGTTCACCTATCTGCGTCCCTTCCTCGAAACGGTTACACACGTCAGCGTGTCCGCGCTTTCGCTGCTGCTGCTGGTGATCGGCGTGGCGGGCTTCGTCGGCACCGCGGTCATCGGCAAGATCCTCACGCGGGGCCTGTACGGCCCGCTCATCGCCATTCCAATCCTCATGGCGGTGATCGCCGTGGCGATGATTCCGCTCGGCGCCAGGATCGCTCCGGTGGCTGTGCTCCTCGGCTTGTGGGGCCTGATGGCCACGGCCACGCCCGTAGGCTGGTGGAACTGGATCGCGCAGGCCATGCCGCACGACGCCGAGGCCGGTGGTGGACTGATGGTCGCTGTCATCCAGTTTGCTATCGCCCTGGGTTCGACCGTCGGCGGCATGCTGTTCGACGCGAACGGGTATCGCAGTACCTTTGCGGCGAGCGCGGTCGTGCTGCTGATCGGTGCCTTCCTGACGTTTCAGACCTCGCGCGCGCAAGCGCAAAAAGTCGCCTAAGCCGTTCGCACCAAGGAGCATCCACGATGACGTTTGAAAGCTTCTTCGAGCGTGCCTTCGCCGAGTTCAGCCCGGCGATCCGACGCCAGCGGTGGCACGCACAGGTCGTACAGCGGCTCGGCCTGCCGTTGCTCCTCCTTGCGATAGGCGGCGTCCACGCAGTCCACGCGGCCGGCCCTGCGGGGCCCGGTCGTGGCACGCCAGATGCCGCACAGAAACCCAAGAGATCGGAGGAATCGCCCATGTGGATGACCGTTGGTAACCGTCGGTTCGCGATCACCATGGCCGACACAGAGGCCGCTCGCGCGTTTGCCTCCCTGTTGCCGCTGACGCTGGACATGGAAGAACTGAACGGCAACGAGAAGAAGAAGGAACTGCCGAACGCGCTGCCTACCAATGCAAGTCGGCCCGGCACGATCCGCAACGGCGATCTCTTGCTTTGGGGATCGCGCACCGTCGTCATCTTCTATCTGACCTTCGAATCACCGTACTCATACACCCGACTTGGCCGCGTGGACGATCCTGCCGGCTTGTCTCAAGCGCTCGGGCAGCGCGATGTACGGGTGGTCTTTTCCAAGAACTAACTCGTGTGCCTCTTTAGCGCTTCAACCGTGGAAATGCCGATGACCCACTCAATATCGACGATCGCCGCCATCGTGCTAATGGCCGCCAGCGCGCACGCGCAAACACCCGCGACGCAGCAGATCACGCGCGCCGGCAGTCTTCCATCCGTCGCGGGCCCGAACGAGACTTTCACGGGACGCGTGCGCGTCGACCCGGTTTGGGCGGCCGACGACCACCTCAACGCCTCCGGGGCGATCGTCACCTTCGAGCCTGGCGCCCGTTCGGCATGGCACACACACCCGAACGGACAACGCCTGGTCGTCGTCTCGGGCGTTGGCCTCACGCAGGAGTGGGGCAAGCCGGTGCAGGTGATCCGCCCGGGCGACGTCGTGGCCTGCCCGCCCGGCGTCAAGCACTGGCACGGCGCAGCACCCACCACCGCGATGAGCCATCTGGCCGTGACCGCCACGGCCGACGGCAGGAACGTGACCTGGATGGAAAAGGTGAGCGATGAGCAATACACCGCGCGCTGAGCCGATGCGCCGCCGCACCGTGCTGGCGGCCGCTATCAGCCTGGGCGCGACCGCCGGCTGTGCCCAGACCTTGCAACAGGAGCGCCCAACCATGACGACATCCGCACTGCCGCTTCGGCAGCACACGATYGCGCCTATCGGCGCCGCTGCGGCCATCGGCGACATACCGTTGCTGACGCAGGCTCTCAACGACGGCCTTGACGCCGGGTTGAGCGTCAGCGACGCGAGGGAGATCCTGGTCCAGCTCTACGCCTACGCGGGCTTCCCGCGCAGCCTCAATGCGCTGGGCGCGCTGATGACGGTGCTCGACGCACGCCGCCAGCGCGGCATGCAAGACACGGCGGGCCGCGAGCCTGGGCCAGTGCCCACCGGCAAGGAGTTGCTGGCCCTGGGCACTGCCAACCAAACGAAGCTCTCGGGAGCGCCGGTCAAAGGCGTGCTCTTCGACTTCGCGCCCGCAATCGACGAGTACCTGAAGACGCATCTGTTCGGCGACATCTTCGGACGCGACAACCTCGACTGGCAGAGCCGCGAGCTCGCCACAGTCGGGGCCCTGTCGGCGTTGGCGGGTGTGGAGTCCCAGCTGCAGGCTCATGTGCGCATCAGCCTGAACGTCGGCCTGACCTTGCCGCACCTGCGCAGCGCGGCTGACGCCCTGGGCGAACGAGGGCCTGCCGGTGCGGCGCAGCGCCTGCGCGCCGCGCTCGACCAGGCGAAGCCGGGCTGACGCCATCCGGCATACGGGTTGCCCGCCTCAACTTTGATTGGAGAACAGACGATGGCCAACTTCACCTTGAACGGCACACCGGTCACCGCCGAAGCCTCTGCCGACATGCCTCTGCTGTGGGTGCTGCGCGATGTGGTCGGCAGCACCGGCACAAAATTCGGCTGCGGCATCGGCGCATGCGGCGCCTGCACCGTGCACCTCGACGGCCAGCCGGTTCGCGCGTGCCTCACGCCGCTGTCGGCCGCCGAGGGCAAACAGGTTGCCACCATCGAGGCGATGGAGCGCGATGCCGTGGGGCAGCGTGTACAGGAGGCGTGGCGTCAGATCGACGTCGTGCAGTGCGGCTACTGCCAGTCCGGGCAGATCATGTCGGCCGTGGCGCTCCTCAAGGCGAAACCCAAACCGTCTGACGAAGACATCGACGGCGCGATGGCCGGCAACATCTGCCGCTGCGGTACCTACTCCCGCATCCGCATCGCAATCAAGAAGGCCGCGGGGAGCCTGACATGAGCACGCTCTCCCGCCGCCATTTCATCGTCACCGGCGCGGCCGCCAGCGGCGGGCTGCTGGTGAGCTTCTCGCTCACGGGCTGCGAGCGCCATGCGCGCGACCAGAAGCCGCCCGAATCGGCCGTCGGTGCCGCCACCACACAGAGCTCGCAGCAGGCGCCGGACCTCGAGCCCAACGCATTCATCCGCATCGCGCGTGACGGCACGGTCAGCTTCGTGGTGCACAAGGTCGAGATGGGCCAGGGCACCTTCACCTCGATCCCGATGCTGATTGCGGAAGAACTCGACGTCGACCTGCAACAGGTGCGGCTCGTGCAGGCACCACCCGACAACGGCCGCTATGCCGACCCGTTGCTGGGTGGGCAGGTGACGGGCGGCTCCACCTCCATCCGCGGCGCGTGGGAACCGCTGAGGCAGGCCGGTGCCACGGCACGCGCGGTGCTCGTGCAGGCCGCAGCCGACCAGTGGAAGGTCGACGCGAGAGAATGCCAGACCACCGCCGGCGCGGTGACGCACACGCCCTCCGGCCGCTCGCTGCACTACGGCGAGCTGGTGGACGCCGCCGCCAAGCTCCAGGCGCCGGCCGACGTGCCCTTGCGCAAGCCCAACGACTTCCGCCTCATCGGCAAGCCCACGCACCGGCTCGACTCGGCGGAGAAGGTCAACGGGCGGGCGAAGTTCGGCATCGACACGCGGCTGCCCAACATGCTGGTGGCGACCGTCGCGGCCTCGCCCGTCGTGGGCGGCAAGCTGGCCAATGTTGACGAGGCGAAGGCCAAGGCCGTGCCCGGCGTGCGCCACGTGCTGCGGCTCGACAACGCCGTCGCCGTGGTCGGCGACCACATGTGGGCTGCCAAGCAGGGCCTGGCCGCCGCCGCACCGACCTGGCAGGACGGCAGCAACGCCAGTGCGACGCTCGCGACCATCGTGAAGGAGATGGAGGCCGCCTCCCTGAAGGCGGGTGCCGTCGCTCGCAACGACGGCGACGCCACCGCCAAGGTCCGCGGCGCCAAGAAGCGCCTTGAAGTGGTGTACCAGATGCCCTTCCTCGCGCACGCGACCATGGAGCCTATGAACTGCACCATCGACCTGAAGGCCGACCAGTGCGACGTCTACGTCGGCACGCAGGTGCCGGTTTTCGCGCAGGCGGCGGTCGCCAAGGTGACCGGGCTCGCGCCTGAGAAGGTACGGGTGCACAACCACTACATCGGCGGCGGCTTCGGGCGGAGGCTCGAGGTCGACTTCATTGTGCAGGCCGCGCAGTTCGCCAAGCAGATGCCGGCACCTGCACCGATCAAGATCGTGTGGACGCGCGAGGAAGACGTTCAGCACGACATGTACCGCCCGTACTACCTCGACCGGCTCGCCGCGGCGCTGGACGACAAGGGCGTGCCAACCGCGTGGTCGCACCGCATCACAGGCTCGTCCATCATGGCCCGGTTCGCGCGGGCGGCGGTGAAGGATGACCTCGACAGCGACGCGATCGAAGGCGCGAAGGACATGCCCTACGGCATCCCCGACGTCCGCGTCGAGTACGTGCGGCACGAGCCGCCCCTGGCCACCGCGTTCTGGCGCGGCGTCGGGGCCACGCACAACATCTGGGTGGTCGAGAGCTTCATCGACGAGCTCGCCGTCGCGGGCAAGTTCGACCCGGTGTCCTACCGCATGAAGCTGCTCGACAAGTCACCGCGGCACCAGGCGGTGCTCAAGCTCGCCGCCGACCGCGCCGGCTGGGGCCAGCCGCTGCAGGCGCGCCCCGGGCGGAAGACCGGGCGCGGCGTCGCGGTGCAGTTCGCCTTCGGCAGCTACATGGCGCAGGTGGCCGAGGTGTCGGTGGGCAACGAGGGCGACGTGCAGGTGCACCGCATCGTCTGCGCCGTCGACTGCGGCCAGGTGGTGAACCCCGACACGGTGAACGCGCAGATCGAAAGCGGCATCGTATTCGGGCTCGGCGCCGGGCTGTGGCAGGAGATCACGCTCGACAAGGGCCGCGTGGCGCAAAACAACTTCAGCGATTTCCGCGTGATGCGCATCAACGAGATGCCGCAGGTAGAGGTGTTCATCGTGCCGAGCGCCGACAAAACCGGGCGGCATCGGCGAGCCGGGCACGGCATGCGCGACACCGGCGCTGACCAATGCCGTCTTCGCCGCAACGGGCAAGCGCCTGCGGCGGCTGCCAATCGGCGACCAGCTCAAACGCGCTTGAACATTCCCGTCAACGAAAGAGCGTGAAGGTCGCAATCAGTCTGAAGCCGACGACGGCTATGCCGCGATAGTCTCCACTCGCGCCCCGTGGTCCAGTGCCTGCAGCTGGGCATGAGCTGCCTTCGGCGAACGACTGCTGTGTGCTGACCTCTAGTCTTACTGTGTCACTAAAATCGTGGCACGATACGTACCTCTTCATTCTTCAGATGAGGAACGATGGGTGCGAGCGAACGGTTTGACGAGTACATGGAGCACCTGGCGCAAGGTCTGGGGCATTCGGACCGCCATGCGGGGCTCAAGGGGTATTGCACCGGGCTGATGCTGCCGCTGTCGCGCAAGAGCGTGG
>NZ_JBFULV010000034.1:0-63524 GCF_054049715.1 Rhizobacter sp. P5_C2
CTGTCGGGGCGAAGACTTCCCTCCGCTGACTGGCTTCATGGCCCGTCGCCGAAACTCCCGTCACTCACTTCGTTCGTTGTGGTCAAACAGTCGGCGACAGTCAGTTCACGAAGCGTGCTGCGCACGCGGGCCATGAATCCAGCCAGCTCCGGCGCCCCGTCCCTATTGGCGCTCCACGGACTCCCCGTCAGCGCCTTTGTGGCACCGCCCCGCTCCTTCGGGGATGACAAGCGAACAAGTGGGCATTGATTCCCGGGTTGCCTCCCGGGCTACGAACACAAGCGGTTCGCAGGCTGCGGCAGGGGGCCTGGGTGGGGGGCGATTTCTGGGGCGACGAAGAACATCGGTTTCGGGGGTGGCGCGCGCCAGCGCGCTTCGTAGACCAACTCATCGGCACTGTCTGACCACAACGAACGAAGTGAGTGGAGGGAGTTTGCCGATGCACCCCCGAAGCCGATCTTCTTCGTGGAGTCGGCCCCCGGGCCGACCGCCCCGGCATGAGTCCCCCGCCCGGGCCTCCTGCCGCAGGCTGCGCGCACAGCAAGAAAAAACGCCCCGCGATAGCGCGAGGCGTTGCAGCACCCGGGTTCGTGACCCGGCGCGGTGATCACTTCTTCGCCGGTTCCTTCTTGGCATCGGCCGAGGCCTTGTAGGCCCCACCGTTGACCGTCAGACCGGCATCCGAGAGCTTCGCAGCCTGGTGGTCCTTGACGCCCTTCACGCGGCCCATCACGTCGGTCCAGTCCTTGAACTCACCCTTCTTGCGCTCGGTCAGCATCCGCGTGGCCATCGCCGGACCGATCCCCTTGATCGCTTCGAGCTCGGCCTGCGTCGCCTTGTTGATGTCGACACCGGCCGCAAAAGCCAGCGCCGAGAACAGTGCCAGCAGCGTGGCGATGATGGTCTTCTTGAACATGGTGATCCTCTCCTGGAAGGTTGACGAATTGCCCGATGGCAACTCCGCGGCCTAACGGGCCCTTCGCAGAGGACGTTGACCGGCCAGGGCCGGTACAGATGCACCTTTCTCAGGCGGTCGTCGCGAGCCAGTCCACGTAGCGCTTCACGCCACCAGCCACATCGGTGAACGCATGGTCGCAACCTGTTGCGCGCAGTCTCGACAGGTCAGCCTGGGTGTGGCTTTGGTACTTGCCGACCAGCGCCTGCGGGAACTCGATGTACTCGATCAGGCCCTTCGCGACCAGCTCGCTCAGCGGCAGTGCCGGCTCGCCCTTCAGCGCGCGCGACGCGTTGACCGTCGCCTCGGCCACGTCGTTGAACGGCTGCGCGCGCCCGGTGCCCAGGTTGAAGACGCCGCTCTGCCCCGGGTGCTGCAGGAACCACAGGTTCACCGCGACCACGTCGTCGACGAACACGAAATCGCGGTTCTGCTCGCCCGGCGCGTAGCCGCCGTACTCGCCGAACAGCTTGACCTTGCCGGTCTCGCGGAACTGGTTGAAGTGGTGGAAGGCCACCGAGGCCATGCGGCCCTTGTGCTGCTCGCGCGGGCCGTAGACGTTGAAGTAGCGGAAGCCCGCCACCTGGCTGCGGTTGTGCGGCAGCATGCGGCGCACCACGTTGTCGAACAGCAGCTTCGAATAGCCGTAGACGTTCAGCGGCCGCTCGAACGCCGGCTCTTCGCGGAAGCTGTCGCTGCCGCCATAGGTGGCGGCCGACGACGCATACAGCAGCCGCGTGCCCTGCGCCTGGCAGGCGTCGAGCAGGTCCTTGCTGCAGCGGTAGTTGGTGTCGAGCATGAAGCGCCCGTTGTGCTCCATCGTGTCGGAGCACGCGCCCTGGTGCAGCACCGCGTCGATCTTGCCGAAGTCGCCGTTCGCGAAGCGCTTGTAGAACTCGCTCTTGTCGAAGTAGTCGCTGAGCTTCGCGCCCAGCAGGTTGCGGTACTTCGGGCCGTCGGTCAGGTCGTCGACGGCGATCACGTCGTCGATGCCCTGCGCGTTCAGCCCGTGGACGATGTTGCTGCCGATCATGCCGGCCGCGCCAGTGACAACCACCTTCATTCGAACAACTCCTCGTAGCTGACGCTGGCCGTGCCGAACTTGCCGACGACGATGCCGCCGGCGCGGTTGGCGATCGGCATGGCCTCGCGCAGGTTGACGCCGCACGCAAGCATCGCGGCCAGCGTGGCGATGACGGTGTCGCCGGCACCCGTGACGTCGAACACCTCGCGCGCCTGCGCCGGCACGCGGGTGTGGCCGTCGGCACCGTCGACCTCGTCGAACAGCGACATGCCTTCTTCCGAACGGGTCAGCATCAGCGCATCCAGGCGGTGCTGCCTGCGCAGGGCCTGGGCCCGCTCGTGCAACTGGGCCTCGCTGCCCCAGGCGCCGATCACCTGCGCCAGCTCGGCGCGGTTCGGCGTGATCACCGTGGCGCCGGCATAGCGGCTGTAGTCGCTGCCCTTCGGGTCGACCAGCACCGGCTTGCCGGCGGCGCGCGCGAGTTCGATCATGCGCGGGATGTGCGTCAGGCCGCCCTTGCCGTAGTCGGAGAACAGCACCGCGTCGTGGCGGGCCAGCTCGCGCTCGTAGTCGCCGAGCATCGCGGTCAGCACCTCGTGGTCGGGCTGGTTCTCGAAATCGACGCGGATCAGCTGCTGCGAGCGGCCGATCACGCGCAGCTTGACGATGGTGTAGAGCTGCGGGTCGTGGCCGAGCACCGTGGCGACGCCTTGCTGCTCAAGCAGGCGCTGCAGCTTGTGCGCCGGCTCGTCGTTGCCGACCACCGTCAGCAGCGTGGCCTGCGCGCCGAGCGTCTTGACGTTCAGCGCGACGTTGGCGGCGCCGCCCAGGCGCTCTTCCTCGCGCGTCACGCGCACCACCGGCACCGGCGCCTCGGGCGAGATGCGGTCGACGGCGCCGAACCAGTAGCGGTCGAGCATCGCGTCACCGACGACCAGCACGCGCGCGCGCGCCAGGCGATCGGGATCCATCGAAACCGTCATCACAAGTCCTCCAGGCGCTGCGGCGGGTAGGCGTCCCAGCTCAGGCAGCCCGGGCATTGCCAGAAATAATGCTGCGCCTCGAAGCCGCAGGCGGCGCAGCGGTAGCGCTGCAGCGGCTTGGCGGCGCGGCCGATGGCATCGCGCAGGCCTTGCGTCTCGTCGCTGCTGAGCGTGTCGCCGGCGCTGACGCGCAGCAGCTCCTGGGCGGCCGACAGGCTGGGCTGCGTCTGCAGGTGCGTCAGCAGGCGGCTGCGCTGCACCGCGGCGCCCGGGTCGAGCAGCGTGATCGCGGCCAGCAGATCCATGGTCGGCGCGCGGCCATACAGCGTGCGCAGCCGCTCGAGCGCGCCGACGGCATCGTTGGCGGCGATCGCGCTGTTGGCGTAGTCGCGGGCAACCAGGTTGAACGCGACCGGGTGGGTCGTCATCAGCTCGCCCCAGGCCTGCATGACCTGCGCATGGTCGCCGCGCGCAAAGGCGCGCTGGCCGGCCAGCACCATCGGGCGGGCGGCCTGCGGGGCCGCGCTGCGGGCGCGGCGCAGCGCATCGTCGCCGTCGGCCTCTTGCTGGCGCGCATCGGCATCGATGGCCAGCTCGCACCAGTAGTGCGCGATGCGCGACGCGAACGAGCCGGTGCCGCTGCGCTCGAGCTTCTGCGCCACCTCGACCGCCGAGCGCCAGTTGCGCGAGCGCTCGTGCAGCGTCAGCAACGCGAGGCGGGCCTCGGTGTCGAAGGCCGTGCCCTCGAGCGCCTTGTAGGCCTCTTCGGCGCGGTCGAACAGGCCGGCCTTCATGAAGTCCTGCGCCAGCGCGTGCTGTGCGCGTTCACGGTCGGCACGCGGCAGGTCGGCGCGGTTCAGCAGGTGCTGGTGCACGCGCACCGCGCGTTCGTATTCGCCGCGGCGGCGGAACAGGTTGCCCAGCGCGAAGTGCAGGTCGGAGGTGTCCGGGTCCTGCTGCACGGCCTCGATGAAGGCATCGATCGCCTTGTCCTGCTGCTCGTTCAGCAGCAGGCTCAGGCCCTTGAAGTAGGCCTTCGGCGAATCGCGCTGCTCGCGCTTCCACTGCCGCAGGTCCAGGCGCGAGCCCAGCCAGCCGAGGGCGAACGCGACCGGCAGGCCGAGCAGGAACCACTGGTAGTCAAAGTCCATCGCGCGGGGGGTGGGAATCGGTTCGGGTGGGGAGCTCGGACGACTGCGTCAGCGCGCTGTCGGCCAGCTCGGAGTGATCGCCGCGGCGGCGCAGGCGGCGCTGGGCGAGGCGGCGGTTGCGCCACCAGCTCGGCACCATCGCGAGCACGCCGAAGGCGCAGCCGAACGCGAAGGCGCCCAGCACGACGAACACCATCGGGGCGTGCCATTCCTGGCCGAAGAACCAATGCACGTTGGCATCGTGCTGGTTGTTCAACGCGAAGGCGAACAGGCTGAAGAAGATGAAGGCTCGGAAGAGCCAGACGGCGATGCGCATCATGGCGGCCGATTATGACGACCCCTCGCCCGATGAGTACACCGGTCGGTCCCCCGAGGGGACGCGGGCCGGCTTGGGAGCGGCCCGGCGCTCGGCCCGCCCAGGTCGGCGAGGTGCAGGGCTCAGGTGCCGGTGAGCGGCGTGATCGGCATCGGCTGGTCGTCTTCGAGCGGAACCTGCTCGTCGACGGCTTCGCGCAAGGCCTTGCCGGGTTTGAAATGCGGAACGAGCTTCTCGGGGATCACCACCTGCTCGCCGGAGCGGGGATTGCGCCCCACCCGCGGCGGGCGGCGGTTGATCGAGAAACTGCCGAACCCCCGGATCTCGATGCGGTGCCCGCGCGCGAGCGCGTCGGACATCGCATCCAGGATGGTCTTGACGGCGAACTCGGTGTCGCGATGCGTCAGCTGGCTGAACTGCTCTGCCAGCCTTGTCACGAGATCGGAACGCGTCATGGGTCCTGTTGATCCTCAGGGTGCGGTCAGTGGGCGAACGACGGGATCAGCCGTTGTTCTGGTTGTCCAGCTTGGCGCGCAGCAGGGCGCCCAGGCTGGTGGTACCGGCGGTCTCGCGCTCGTTCGTGGTCGACAGGCGCTGCATCGCTTCTTGCTGGTCGGCGTTGTCCTTGGCCTTGATCGACAACTGGATCGAACGCGTCTTGCGGTCGATGTTGATGATCAGTGCCGAGACTTCGTCGCCGTCCTTCAGCACGTTGCGCGCGTCTTCGACGCGGTCGCGGCTGATTTCGGAAGCACGCAGGTAGCCGGTGACGTCTTCGTTCAGCTGGATCTCGGCGCCGCGGGCGTCAACCGTCTTGACCTTGCCGTTGACGATCATGCCGCGGTCGTTGACCGAGGTGTAGCTCGTGAACGGGTCGGAGTCGAGTTGCTTGATGCCCAGCGAAATGCGCTCGCGCTCCACATCGACGGCCAGCACGACGGCTTCGACTTCCTGGCCCTTCTTGTAGTTGCGCACCGCGGCTTCGCCCGGCTCGTTCCACGACAGGTCGGACAGGTGCACCAGGCCGTCGATGCCGGCAGCCAGGCCCACGAACACGCCGAAGTCGGTGATCGACTTGACGGGTCCCTTGACCTTGTCGCCGCGCTGCACCGTGGTCGAGAACTCTTCCCACGGGTTGGCCTTGCACTGCTTCATGCCCAGGCTGATGCGGCGCTTGTCTTCGTCGATCTCGAGGACCATGACTTCGACCTCGTCGCCCAGCGAAACGATCTTGCTGGGGGCGACGTTCTTGTTGGTCCAGTCCATTTCGGAGACGTGCACCAAGCCTTCGATGCCCGGCTCGATCTCGACGAACGCGCCGTAGTCGGCGATGTTCGTGATCTTGCCGAACAGGCGCGTGCCGTTCGGGTAGCGGCGCGAGACACCGTGCCACGGGTCGTCGCCCAGTTGCTTGATGCCCAGCGAGACGCGGTTCTTCTCGGCGTCGAACTTGAGGACCTTGGCTTGCAGCTCCTGGCCGACCTGAACGACTTCGCTCGGGTGGCGGACACGGCGCCAGGCCATGTCGGTGATGTGCAGCAGGCCGTCGATGCCGCCCAGGTCGACGAACGCACCGTATTCGGTGATGTTCTTGACCACGCCGTTGACGATCGCGCCTTCGGACAGGGTTTCGAGCAGCTTCGCGCGTTCTTCGCCCATCGAGGCTTCGACCACGGCACGGCGCGACAACACGACGTTGTTGCGCTTGCGGTCGAGCTTGATGACCTTGAACTCCATGGTCTTGCCCTCGAACGGGCTCATGTCCTTGACCGGGCGCGTGTCGAGCAGCGAGCCGGGCAGGAAGGCACGGATGCCGTTCACGAGGACGGTCAGGCCGCCCTTGACCTTGCCGTTGACGGTGCCGGTCACGAATTCGCCGGATTCCAGCGAGTTCTCGAGCGACAGCCACGAGGCCAGGCGCTTGGCCTTGTCGCGCGACAGGATGGTGTCGCCGTAGCCGTTTTCGATCGCGTCGATGGCCACCGACACGAAATCGCCGACCTGGACTTCGAGCTCGCCCTGGTCGTTCTTGAATTCTTCAATGGGCACGTAGGCTTCGGACTTGAGGCCTGCGTTCACCACCACGAAGTTGTAGTCGACACGCACCACTTCGGCGGTGATGACCTCGCCGCTGCGCATTTCAGAGCGCTTCAGCGATTCTTCGAACAGGGCGGCAAAGGATTCGCCGCCTTGGTTGGTGGCGGTTTGGGTTTGAGGCATGTGGATTTCCGGGTGCAACTTGCGTTGCGGTTAGGTTGAGATCCGCTGCCTGGGAGCACGGCCCTTGTTGAGTCAAGAGCGGTGCAGGAGGGTCAGGCCGCGGGCCAGTTTCGCGAAGCCGCCCACCAATCCAGCACTGCCTTGACGCATTCGTCGATGGTCAGTGCCGAGTTGTCGAGCACTTTCGCGCCCTCGGCCGGCTTCAAAGGCGAAACCGCCCGGTTCTGATCCCGGGCGTCGCGCGCTTCAAGGTCGGCTCGAAGGTCATCGATACTAGTCGAAATTCCTTTAGAAATCAATTGCTTATGGCGTCGTTCGGCCCGCACGGCGGCGCTCGCGACGACAAAGACCTTCAGGTCGGCGCCGGGGAAGATCACCGTGCCCATGTCGCGCCCATCGGCCACCAGGCCGGGCAGGCGGCGGTGCGCCAGTTGCAGCTCGTAGAGCGCCTGGCGGACCGCCGGCCAGGCCGACACCTTGGAGGCCATCGCGCCCACCTGCTCCTGGCGAAGGTCGTCGCTCACATCGCGGCCGGCCAGCCAGATGCGCTGGTCGTGGAAGGCCAGTTGCAGGCCGGCGGCGATCTTTGCAAGACCGGGCTCGTCGGTGTCGGCGACGCCGGCGTCGCGCGCCGACAGCGCGGTCGCCCGGTACAGCGCGCCGGAATCGAGGAAGTGGTAGCCGAGCGCCTGCGCGACCGCGCTGGCCAGCGTGCCCTTGCCGGACGCCGTCGGCCCGTCGATCGTGATCACCGGCACGCCGGCCGGGCCGGGCCGGGAGACGGCGAACAGCGTCTCGAAGTAGTCGGGGAAGGTCTTCGCGACGCAGCGCGGGTCGAGGATGCGCACCGGCACCGCGCCGCCCACGAGGGGGTTGAACGCCGCCAGCGAGAAGCACATCGCCACCCGGTGGTCGTCGTAGGTGTGGATGGCCGCCGCGCGCCAGGCGGCCGGCGGCGTGACCTCGATGAAGTCGGGCCCTTCGGTGACCGCGGCGCCCAGCTTGCGCAGCTCGGTCGCCATCGCGGCGATGCGGTCGGTCTCTTTCACGCGCCAGCTGGCGATGTTGTCGAGCCGGGTCGTGCCGGTCGCGTAGAGCGCCATCACCGCCAGCGTCATCGCGGCGTCGGGGATGTGGTTGCAGTCCAGCGTGATCGCCTTCAGCGGCCAGGCGCCGCGGCGCACCTCGAGCCAGCCGGGGCCGCTGCGCACGTCGGCGCCCATCGCGCGGGCGGCGTCGATGAAGCGCAGGTCGCCCTGGATCGAGTCGTCGCCGACGCCTTCGATGCGCAGCGCCCGCCCGTCGAAGGCCGCGATCGCGCCCAGCGCGACGAAGTACGACGCCGACGACGCATCGCCCTCGACGTGGATGCTGCCCGGCGAGCGGTACGCGCTGCCCTGCGGAATGACGAAGCGCTGCCAGCCGTCGCGCTGCACCTGGATGCCGAAGCGGGCCAGCAGGTTCAGCGTGATGTCGACGTAGGGTTTCGAGATCAGCTCGCCGTCGACCTCGATCGTCACCACATGCTCGGCCGACACCAGCGGCAACGCGAGCAGCAGCGCGGTCAGGAACTGGCTGGAGACGTCGCCGCGCACGCGGATCGGCTGCGCGGTGTTCAGCCGCGTGTCGGCGGCCGCGAGCCGCAGCGGCGGAAAGCCCTCCTCGCCGAGCGAGCTGATGTTGCAACCGAGCTGGCGCAGCGCGTCGACCAGGTCGCCGATCGGGCGCTCGTGCATGCGCGGCACGCCACGCAGCTCGAAGCGGCCGTTCTGCGTGGCGGCCAGCACCGCCAGCGCGGCAGTCAGCGGGCGCATCGCGGTGCCGGCGTTGCCGAGGAACAGGCTCGCCTCGCGCGTCGCGAGCCGGCCACCGAGCCCGGTGATGCGCCAGGCGCCGCCGTCGGCCTCGACGCCGCAGCCGAGCTCGCGCAGCGCGGCCAGCATCACCTGGGTGTCGTCGGAATCCAGCAGGTCGTGCACGACCGTGGTGCCGGCGCTGAGCCCGGCCAGCAGCAGCACGCGGTTGGAGATGCTCTTCGAGCCGGGCAGTCGAACGCTGCCGTCGGCGGACGCAAGGGGCGGAAGGTCGAGGAACGGTGTCGTGAACATCGGCGGTGGGCGACCAGGGGCGGCGCCGGGCGCCGCGGTATCAGGAAATCAACGCGAGCTCAGCGCGACGAGCTGGGCTTGCCCGCGCCCATCTGCCAGCTGGAGCGCGCTTCGGACGCGTTGCGGATCAGCCCTTCGAGCGCTTCCGCATTGCCGGTCTTGATGACGTGCTCGAGCGCATCCAGCGTGTGCCGGAAGCGCATCGACTGCTTCAGGATCTCTTCGCGGTTCGACATCAGGATGTCGCGCCAGACCTCGGGGTCGCTCGCGGCGATGCGCGTGAAATCGCGGAAACCCGGGCCGGCCAGCGACAGGAAATCCTTGCCCGCCGGCTGCTTGGCCACCGAGCTGAAGAACGCGAAGGCCAGCATGTGCGGCAGGTGGCTGACGGCGGCGAACGCGGCGTCGTGGTTCTCGGCCGTCATGCGCAGCACCTGCGCACCGATCGCCGACCACACGTCCGTGGCCTTCTGGATCAGCTCGGGCGAGGTCTGCGGCAGCGGCGTGATGATGACCTGCCGGCCGGTGTACAGCGACGCGTCGGCGTGCGCGACGCCGGCCACTTCCTTGCCGGCGATCGGGTGCGCCGGCACGAAGGCGCTGGCGCGCTCCTTCAGCACGCGGCGCGCGGCGTCGACCACGTCGCGCTTGGTCGAGCCGACGTCCATGAACAGCACGTGCGGTTCCACCAAGTGGCGGATCGCCTTGAAGGTGGCTTCGGTGGCCGACACCGGCACGGCCATCAGCACGATGTCGGAGCCCGACACCGCGAGCAGCGCCGATTCGGCGGCCACGTCGATCACCCCCATCTTGCGGGCGCGTTCGGTGGTGGAAGGCGACTTGCTGTAGCCGACCACGCGCTTGACCAGCCCGGCCCGCTTCAGGGCGAGTGCGAACGAGCCGCCCATCAGGCCGACACCGATCACGCCGAGTTGGTTGAACATGGTCAATGGACGTCGATGGGATAGGTGCCGAGCACCTTGAAGAAGGCGCACACCTCGCGCAGCTCGCTCAAGGCGGCCGCGACGTGGGGCTCGTCGGGGTGGCCCTGCAGGTCGACGTAGAAGTAGTACTCCCACTGGCCGGACCGCGCAGGGCGGGATTCGAAACGCGTCATCGAGACGCCGTGGCGCTTCAGCGGCACCAGCATGTCGTGCACCGCGCCGGGCTTGTTCGCCACCGAGACGATCAGGCTGGTGCAATCGTGGCCGGACGCCTTGGGCTGCGGATGCTGGTGCGGATGCGCGAGCACCGTGAAGCGGGTGCGGTTGTGCGCGTCGTCCTGGATGGCCGGCGCGACGATGTGCAGGCCGAACTCGCTGGCGGCGCGTTCGCTCGCGATCGCGGCGACCGTCGGGTCTTCTTTCGCCATGCGCGCGCCTTCGGCGTTGCTCGCGACCGGGCGGCGCTCGACGTTCGGCAGGTGGTTGCTGAGCCAGCCGTGGCACTGCGCCAGCGCCTGCGGGTGGGCGCAGACGGCGCTCAGGTGCTCGAGCGAGTTCTCGCGGCGCAGCAGGTTGTGCCGCACGAACAGGCTGGTCTCGCCGATGATGAAGAGCGGGGTCGTCAGGAACAGGTCGAGCGAGCGCGTGACCACGCCTTCGGTTGAGTTCTCGACCGGCACCACGCCGAAATCGGCCGACCCGGCGCTGACCGCGTGGAACACCTCGTCGAAGTTGGCGCACGGCACCTTGACGATCGACGAGCCGAAGAAGCCCAGCACCGCGAGTTCGCTGAAGGTGCCGGCCGGGCCGAGGTAGGCCACGCGGGTCGGCGTCTCGAGCGCGCGGCAGGCCGACATGATCTCGCGCCAGATCGGCGCGACGCTGTCGCTGGCCAGCGGCCCGGGGTTGGTCTGCTTCAGGCCGTCGATCACCTGCGCCTCGCGCTCGGGGCGGAACGCGACCGAGCCTTCCTTCTTCTTCAGCTCGCCGACGTGCAGCGCGAGCTGGGCGCGCTGGTTCAGCAGGCCCAGCAGCTCTCGGTCGACGCGGTCGATCTGGGTGCGAAGGGCGAGCAGGTCAGGGTGGGGGGCGGGTGTCGGGTCAGCCATGGCGCGCCGCGAATTCTCGCATGTACGCCACCAGCGCCTGCACGCCGGCCAGCGGCATTGCGTTGTACAGGCTGGCGCGCATGCCGCCGACGCTCTTGTGGCCCTTCAGCTGCAGCAGCCCGCGCTCCTTCGCGCCGGCCAGGAACCCATCGTTCAGCGATTCGTCGCGCAGGAAGAAGGGCACGTTCATGCGCGAGCGGCTGCCGGGGTCGACCCGGGTCAGGTAGAACTCCGAGCTGTCGAGGGCGCCGTACAGCAGCGCGGCCTTCGCGATCGAGCGCTGCTCCATCGCGGCGACGCCCGCGGCCGCGCCTTCGCGCTGCGCCTTCAGCCACTGGAACACCAGCCCGGCGATGTAGATCGAGTAGGTGGGCGGCGTGTTGTACATCGAGCCGTTGTCGGCCACGGTCTTGTAGTCGAACGCGCTCGGGCAGATCGGCAACGCGTGGCCGAGCAGGTCGTCGCGCACGAAGACCAGCGTCAGCCCGGCCGGGCCGACGTTCTTCTGCGCGCCGGCGAAGGCCAGGCCCACGCGCGTCCAGTCGATCGCGCGCGACAGGATGTGCGACGAGCAGTCGATCACCAGCGGCGCCTTCGAGCCCAGCGCGGCCAGGTCGGGAATCGTGTGCAGCTCGACGCCGTGGATGGTCTCGTTGGTGCAGGCGTGCACGTAGCTCGCGTCGGCGCTCAGCGACCAGGTCTCGGGCGCCGGGATGCGGGTGTGCTGGTTGTCGGCGTTGCTCGCGGCAATGCGCGGTTGCGCATAGCGCTGCGCTTCCTTGTACGACTTCTGCGACCACGCGCCGGTGACGACCACGTCGACCACGCCGCCGCGCGACAGGTTCATCGGCACGATCGCGTTCTCGGCCAGGCCGCCGCCCTGCATGAACAGGATGCGGAAGTTGGCGGGCACGGCCAGCAGGCCGCGCAGGTCGGCTTCGGCCTGCTCGTAGATGCTCGCGAACTCGCGCCCGCGGTGGCTCATCTCCATCACGCTCATGCCCGAGCCGTGCCAGTCGAGCATGTCGGTGGCGGCTTGCCGCAGCACCTCTTCGGGCAGCGCGGCCGGGCCGGCGGAGAAGTTGTACGGGCGTTGCATCGCGCTCATCGAGGACTACTTGCCGCCCGCCTTCGACGCGGCCGGTGCGGCCGGCTTGGCGCTGCGCGCGCCGGAGGCCGGTGTGGATGTCGATGCGGATGCGGCGGTGCCGGCCGGCGGCACGCCGAGCGCCGTCGAGATGCTCGCGTCGAGCGCCTTCAGCTTCGGATCGACCGACGCGCCGGCGTCGGCGACCAGCTTCTGCACGAACTTGTCGCTGATCTCGGGCATCGCCTGCTGGAACTTCTTGAAGGCCGGGTTCTCGAGCGTCGCGGCCAACTGCTTCAGTTCGTCTTCGGTGAAGCGTTCGTCGAGCATGCCGGCGAGCGTGGTCTGGCTCAGCGTCAGCGCGCGCTCCTTGACCAGCGGCACCGCTTCGGCCAGGTACTTGCGCACGGCAGCCTGCACCTGCGTCCACATCGCGTCGCGCTTGTCGGGCGGCACGCGCTGCTGCAGGTACTGCTGCGCGGCGCTCGTGAGCTGCATCGCCGGGCGCTCGGCCACCTCGCGGGCGGTGTTCTCGAGGGCCGGCTGCTGCAGCGTCAGCACGCGCTGGATGAGGGCCTTCTTCGCGGGGCTGGCCGGGGCGGCCGGCGCGGAGGCCGCTGCCGCCGGTGCGGCCGGCGTCGACTGGGCCTGCGCGCCCAGCGTGGTGCTGCCCAGCAGCGCGATCGTGATCAGGTGGCGGCGCATCAGATGTCCCCTTCCGTCGGGGCATCGCCCGTTCCATCGCCGGAGGCATCCCCGGGTTCGCTTCCATCAGGATTCGCATCGTTCTCGACGATGCGCTGCAGGCCGCTCAATTTCGATCCGCCGTCGAGCGCGATCAGCGTGACGCCCTGCGTCGCGCGGCCCAGCTCGCGGATCTCGGAGACGCGGGTGCGCACCAGCACGCCCTTGTCGGTGATCAGCATGATCTCGTCGTCCGGCCGCACCAGCGTCGCGGCGACGATCTTGCCGTTGCGCTCGGTCTGCTGGATCGCGATCATGCCCTTGGTACCGCGCCCGTGGCGGGTGTACTCGACGATGCTAGTGCGCTTGCCGTAGCCGTTCTCGCTGGCGGTCAGCACGCTCTGCGTCTCGTCTTCGGCCACCAGCATCGCGATCACGCTCTGGCCGTCGTCGAGCATCATGCCGCGCACGCCGCGGGCGCCGCGGCCCATCGCGCGCACGTCGTCTTCATCGAAGCGCACCGCCTTGCCGCCGTCGCTGAACAGCATCACGTCGTGCTTGCCGTCGGTGAGCGCGGCGCCGATCAGGAAGTCGCCTTCGTCCAGGTCGACCGCGATGATGCCGGCCTTGCGCGGGTTGCTGAACTCGTCGAGCGCCGTCTTCTTCACGACGCCCTGCGCGGTCGACATGAACACGAAGTGGTCGGCCGGGAAGCTGCGGAAGCCGTCGGTCAGCGGCAGCACCACGTTGACCTTCTCGCCCTGCTGCAGCGGGAACATGTTGACGATCGGCTTGCCGCGCGAATTGCGCGAGCCCTGCGGCACCTCCCACACCTTCAGCCAGTAGACGCGGCCGCGGTTGGTGAAGCACAGGATGTAGTCGTGCGTGTTCGCGATGAAGAGCTGGTCGACCCAGTCGTCTTCCTTGGTCTGCGTGGCCTGCTTGCCGCGGCCGCCGCGCTTCTGCGCGCGGTACTCGGACAGCGCCTGGCTCTTGATGTAGCCGGTGTGCGAGAGCGTCACGACCATGTCGGTGGGCGTGATCAGGTCTTCGGTGCCGAGGTCTTGCGCGTTGTGCTCGATCTGGCTGCGGCGCGCGCCCAGCTTGGTCTGGCCGAACTCGAGCTTGATCGCGGTGAGTTCGTCGGAAATGATGGTCGTCACGCGCGACGGCGTCGCGAGGATGTTCAGCAGGTCGGCGATCTGCGACATCACCTCCTTGTATTCACCGACGATCTTGTCCTGCTCGAGCCCGGTCAGGCGCTGCAGGCGCATCTGCAGGATCTCGCCGGCCTGGTCGTCGGAGAGGCGGTACAGGCCGTCGGGCTGCATGCCGTACTGGCGCGGCAGGCCTTCGGGGCGGTAGGCGTCGCGCCCGCCGGGGGTCTCGCCCTCGGCGCGCGAGAGCATGTCGCGCACCAGCGAGGAATCCCACGACTTGCTCATCAGCGCGGCCTTCGCGACCGGCGGGGTCGGCGAGGTCTTGATGGTTTCGATGAACTCGTCGATGTTGGCCAGCGCCACCGCCAGGCCTTCGAGCACGTGGCCGCGCTCGCGCGCCTTGCGCAGCTCGAACACCGTACGGCGGGTCACGACCTCGCGGCGGTGCTCGAGGAAGATGCTGACCAGGTCCTTGAGGTTGCAGAGCTTCGGCTGGCCGTCGATCAGCGCCACCATGTTGATGCCGAAGGTGTCCTGCAGCTGCGTCTGCTTGTAGAGGTTGTTCAGCACGACCTCGGGCACCTCGCCGCGCTTCAGCTCGATCACGACGCGCATGCCCGACTTGTCGGACTCGTCCTGGATGTGGCTGATGCCCTCGATCTTCTTCTCGTGGACCAGCTCGGCCATGCGCTCGAGCAAGGTCTTCTTGTTCACCTGGTACGGGATCTCGTCGACGATGATCGACTGGCGCGAGCCCTTGTCGATGTCTTCGAAATGGCACTTCGCGCGCATCACCACCTTGCCGCGGCCGGTGCGGTAGCCGTCGCGCACGCCGCTGGTGCCGTAGATGATGCCGGCGGTGGGGAAATCGGGCGCCGGGATGATCTCGATCAACTCGTCGATCGTGGCCGCGGGGTTCTTCAGCAGGTGAAGGCAGCCGTCGATCACCTCGTTGAGGTTGTGCGGCGGGATGTTGGTGGCCATGCCGACCGCGATGCCGCCGGAGCCGTTCACCAGCAGATTGGGCATCCGCGTGGGCATCACCAGCGGCTCTTTCTCGGAGCCGTCGTAGTTCGGGCCGAAGTCGACCGTTTCCTTGTCGAGGTCGGCCAGCAACTCGTGCGCGATCTTCGAGAGGCGGATTTCGGTGTAGCGCATCGCCGCGGCGTTGTCGCCGTCGACCGAGCCGAAGTTGCCCTGGCCGTCGACCAGCATGTGGCGCATCGAGAAATCCTGCGCCATGCGCACGATGGTGTCGTACACCGACTGGTCGCCGTGCGGGTGGTATTTACCGATCACGTCGCCGACGATACGGGCCGACTTCTTGTAGGGCCGGTTCCAGTCGTTGTTCAGCTCGTGCATCGCGAAGAGGGCGCGGCGGTGGACGGGCTTCAGGCCGTCGCGCGCATCGGGCAGTGCGCGCCCCACGATCACGCTCATCGCGTAGTCGAGGTACGAGCGGCGCATTTCCTCTTCGAGGCTGATCGGCAGGGTTTCCTTGGCGAACTGGGTCATTCGAGGTCGTCGGCGGAGCCGGTAAGACGGGCGCTGGCGGGCCCGTGAGCGCAATCCGCGATTCTAGTTCGGGGCCGTTGTAGTGCTTGCGCAACATCTGATTCGACTCTCGTAGGACGAAGCCGCGACCCCGGGCCAAAATCCGGGTCGCCAGAGGCCCTATGGCACAATCCGTCGACGGTGGTGAGCGCTCGGGACCGAGGGTTTCGCCGTACCTTTCCGATTCCGGTTTGGACGTTTTGCAGGCCATCTGCGACATTCCTCAAGAGGAGAATCATGAAGAAACTGAATAAAGTGGCATCGCTCTTCGCAACCGCCGCGCTGGCCGCATCAGCGTCTGTTGCGTTCGCCCAATCCAACGGGGCTGACAACTGGGTCAACAGCACCGGCATCCCCTGGAAGAACGGCACCAGCGAACTCTGCTGGCGCGATGCCAACTGGACGCCGGCGACGGCCAACCAGGCTTGCGACGGCGCTCTGAAGCCGCCGCCTGCACCGGCTCCGGTTGCACAGGCCCCGGCTCCCGCCCCGGCCCCGATGGCTCCGGCCCCGGTCGCGCCGCCGGCACCGGTCGTCGTTCCGGTTGCTCCGGTCTCCGAGAAGGTCACCTTCGCCGCTGACGCCTTCTATGACTTCGGCAAGTCGACGCTGAAGCCGGAAGCCAAGTCCAAGCTGGACGACCTGGTCAGCAAGACCTCGGGCGTGAACCTCGAAGTCATCATCGCCGTCGGCCACACCGACGCGATCGGTGGCGACGCCGCCAACCAGAAGCTGTCGGTCGCTCGTGCCGAAGCGGTCAAGACCTACCTGGTGAGCAAGGGCATCGAGAAGAACCGCGTGTACACCGAAGGCAAGGGCAAGAAGCAGCCCGTCGCCGACAACAAGACCGCCGAAGGCCGCGCGAAGAATCGCCGCGTCGAAATCGAAGTGGTTGGTACGCGCAACAAGTGATCGGCCTCAGCTGATGCACGACAAACCCCGCCTCGGCGGGGTTTTTTATTGGCGCGGGGAATACCTGCGGCGGGAGCGATTCCTCTGCTTCGAATATGTCGACCCTGACATGTCAAACTGACGGCCTCATGATCAATGCCGACCCTCAAGAGCTCGCCAAATTCAGCGACCTGGCTCATCGCTGGTGGGATCCCGACAGCGAGTTCCGCCCGCTGCACCAGATCAACCCGCTGCGGCTGGACTGGATCGACCGGCTCGCCGCGTTGAAGGGCAAGCGGGTGCTGGACGTCGGCTGTGGCGGCGGCATCCTGGCCGATTCGATGGCGCGCAAGGGCGCCGACGTGCTGGGCATCGACCTCGCCGGCAAGGCGCTGAAGGTGGCGCAGCTGCATGCGATGGAGGCCGGCACCACCGGCGTCGAGTACCGAGAGGTCGCGGCCGAAGCGCTGGCGGTCGAGGCGCCCGGGCAGTTCGACGTCGTCACCTGCATGGAGATGATGGAGCACGTGCCCGACCCGTCGTCGATCGTGCAGGCCTGCGCGACGCTCGCGAAACCGGGCGGCTGGGTGTTCTTCTCGACGATCAACCGCAACGCGAAGGCTTTCATGTTCGCGATCGTCGGCGCGGAGTACCTGCTGAAGCTGCTGCCGCAGGGCACGCACGAGTACAAGCGCTTCATCAAGCCGAGCGAGCTGGCGCAATGGGCGCGCAGCGCCGGGCTGGCGCTGGAGGGCACGCGGGGCATGGAATACAACCCGCTGACCGGGCGCTACTGGCTGTCGGCCGACACCAGCGTGAACTACCTGTTCGCCTGCAGGAAGCCGCTGTGAGCCTGCGCGTGAAGGCGGTGCTGTTCGACCTGGACGGCACCTTGATCGACAGCGCCCCCGACTTGGCCGGCACCGCCAACGACATGCGCGCCACGCGCGGCCTGCCGGCGCTGCCTTTCGAGCAGTTCCGGCCGATGGTCGGCGCGGGCGCGCGGGGGATGATCGGCGTGGCGCTCGGCATCACGCCGGCGGATGACGGCTTCATCGTGCTGCGCGACGAGTTCTTCGACCGCTACGAAGTGCGTATGACGCAGCACACGCGGGCGTTCGACGCGGTGCCGGCGATGCTGGACGCGATCGAGGCCCTCGGCCTGCGCTGGGGCATCGTCACGAACAAGGCGCAGCGCTTCACGAACCCGCTGGTGGCGGCGCTGGGGCTCGATGTGCGGGCCGGCGCGGTGGTGAGCGGCGACACGACGCCGCATTCGAAGCCGCATCCGGCGCCGTTGCTGGAGGCGGCGCGCCAGATGGGCGTGGCGGCGCGCGACTGCGTGTACGTTGGCGACGACCTGCGCGATGTGCAGGCCGGGCAGGCCGCCGGGATGGCGACGGTGGCTGCGGGCTGGGGCTACCTCGGTGTCGGCGAGCCGGTCGGGGCGTGGGGTGCGCAGCACGTCGTTCATTCGCCCGATGAGCTCTTGAAGCTGCTGGCGATGACCTAAACTATGACTTTCTGGGGCCGACCTGGTTTCGACGTAGGTTCGGATTCGGAGTAGGGCATGTCGAGCACCAGTTCGCTCGTAAATCCACTGGATCGCACTTAACTGCGAACGCTGATACGTACCTGCAAGCCTCCAACGGCTAAGTAAGGGCGACCCCCCGCCGCGTAATACCGGCGGGCTTCGCAACAGCACGTCCATGGGCTGGGCTTGAGGGGCAACCCAAGAGCTGCGAAGTCATTCACATGGAATCGCTCTGAGCCGGGTCACTCGGTTCAAGGGCTAAATCAAGTGACTCGGGACGAGGGTAGCGTGCTGCTGCGCGACCACTGTCCTCAAAAACAAATCAGTCAGCTACACATGTAGATCTACCCGGTGAAGGCTTTCGGACGGGGGTTCGATTCCCCCCGGCTCCACCAGATGAAGGTCCGACGAGGACCGTGATGTTGCAAGAAGCCCTGGAGCCCCAACGCTCCAGGGCTTTTTTGTTGTGCGTCGGAAGCTCCATCAAGCCCGCCGGCAAGACCGTGAGGAATTCCACCTGGGACCCTTCGCTCTCCAAGCTTGCGTGCGCCACGGGCACAAAATGCCGTATGATGACAATCATGCGAAAGTCATCCACAACCGCCCGGGCCGCCGCCAAGGAGGCCACGCACGAGCGCATCGTGGCCGTGGCGGCGCGTGCCATCCGCCGCAGCGGCTACGACGGCACCGGGGTGGCCGACATCATGAAGGAGGCCGGGCTGACGCATGGGGCCTTCTATGCCCACTTCGAATCGCGTGAGGCCATGCTCGCCGAGGCGGCGGCCCGGGCCTGCGCGGAGTCCGCTGCGGCTGCGGCGGACGTGGCGGCCAGCGTGCCCGCCGGGTCGGCACTGGCGCCCATGCTCGGCGCCTACCTCTCCAGATCGCATGCCGCGAACCCCGAGCTGGGCTGCCCCTTGGCGGCGCTCGGTTCTGAAACGTCGCGCCAGGCCCCCGAGGTGCGCCGCGTGACGACCCAGCACATCAAGGAAACGGTCGACATGCTCGCCCGCCAGTCGCCGGACTGGGGGCAGTCCGGCGCGCACGAGCGGGCGCTGGTGACGATCTCCGCCATGGTCGGCGCCTTGCTGCTGGCCCGCGCGGTGGACGATCCCAAGCTGTCGGACGACCTGCTCGAAACCGCACACCGCTACCTCACCCCTGCCGGCCCCTGAACCCACACCGGGGACCGTGGCCTTTTCTTTCGCCATTACATATGATGATCATCATTTCAGTAGCCAACACCGACGGAGCCACGACATGACAGCAACCAGCAGCAAGCCCAGGATCGCCCTCGTGACGGGCGCCTCATCGGGCATCGGCCAGGCCACCGCGGAGCGGCTCGCGAAGGCGGGCTACAAGGTCTACGGCACGAGCCGGCGCGGTGAAGACGGGCGCCAGCGAGCGTTCGAGATGCTGCCGCTGGACGTGACCAGCGATGCCTCCGTCGCCGATGCTGTCTCGCAGTTGATGCAGCGGGAGGGGCGCATCGACCTCCTCATCAACAACGCCGGCTTCGGAGTCGCCCCTGCCGGGGCGGAAGAAAGCTCGATCGAGCAGGCCCAGTCGATCTTCGACACCAACTTCTTCGGGATCGTCCGAATGACGCGCGCCGTCCTCCCGCACATGCGCAAACAGGGCGCCGGGCGCATCATCAACATCGGCTCGGTGCTTGGCTTGTTGCCCATGCCGTACGGCGCGCTCTACGCCGCGACGAAGCATGCGATCGAAGGCTATTCCGAGTCGCTCGACCATGAGTTGCGCACAAGGGGCATCCGGGTCTCGGTCATCGAGCCCGCTTACACGAACACGCCGTTCGACGCGAACTTCATGCAGCCCGACGCCAAGCTCGATGCGTATCGCGAGGCCCGCACCGCCGTCAGCCAGCGCGTGAAGGAAGTGATGGCCACCGCAGACCAACCGGGCGTCGTGGCCGAGACCGTGCTGAAGGCCGCCAGTGCGGTTCGCCCCCTGCTGCGCTACACGGCCGGCGGGCTCGCTGCCCGGCTGACATGGCTGCGCAGATTTGCGCCTGCCGGACTGATCGATGCCGGGATTCGAAGGGATCTGCGGCTCGATGCGACGCTGGCGGTGAAATCATGAAGGCATTCGTCCTCGATCGCTATCAGAAGCAAGCCTCCCTGCGCTTGGCGGACATGCCAACCCCGGAGCTCCGTGAAGACGAGGTCCTGGTCGAGGTCCATGCCGCCGGCGTGAACCTGCTGGATGCCAAGATCCGGAGCGGCGAGTTCAAACTCCTGCTGCCCTATCGCCTGCCGATCATCCTCGGTCACGATGTGGCGGGCGTCGTCGTCAAGGTGGGCGCGCGCGTGCGGCAGTTCAAGCCGGGTGATGAGGTCTATGCGCGGGCCGATGATTTCCGGATCGGCACGTTCGCAGAATTCGTCCCCGTCAAAGAGGCGTCGCTTGCGCTCAAGCCCAAGGGCTTGACGATGGAGGAAGCCGCTTCCATTCCGCTGGTGGGGTTGACGGCATGGCAGGCGCTCGTCGAAAAGGCCGGCCTGAAGAAGGGGCAGAAGGTCTTCATCCAGGCCGGCTCCGGTGGCGTGGGCACCTTCGCCATCCAGTTGGCCAAACACCTGGGCGCGAGCGTCGCCACGACGACGAGTGCCACCAACGCCGCGCTCGTGAAGCGCCTGGGTGCCGACGTCGTCGTCGACTACCGCACCCAGGACTTCGAGACCGTCCTGCAAGGCTACGACGTGGTGCTGAACAGCCAGGACGGCAAGACGCTGGGCAAGTCCCTGCGCGTGCTGAAGAGCGGCGGCAGGCTCATCTCCATCTCCGGGCCGCCGGACCCCGAGTTCGGCAAGGAGATCGCGGCGCCGGGCTTCGTGAAGCTGGTGATGCGGTTGCTGAGCTCAAGCATCAGGCGCAGGGCACGCAGTCGAGGCGTGGGCTATTCCTTCCTCTTCATGAAGGCGAACGGTGTTCAGCTGCAGCAGATCACCCGCCTGATCGAGGACGGTGCAATCCGGCCCGTCATCGACAAGGTCTTCCCGTTTTCATCCACCAACGAAGCGCTGGCCCATGTTGAATCTGGCCGAGCCAAGGGCAAGGTCGTGATCAAGATCAAGTGAGCCCTGACGCACCGGCAAGCGGCTGGAGCCTGAACCGCATCGATCTGGCGAAACGCCGAACAGGCGCAAGAGGGACCAAAACCGGCCGATCCTGACCGAAGCTGCGCCTGGTTCGGGTCCTCAGGCATGGCCCGGGCTTTGCTGCAAATGCTGCCATCGAAGCTGAAGCCCTGCGGCACCGCCATGACTCACGACAACAACCAGGGAGCGCTGCCGTTCTCACGACGGGCCTTCATGCTGGGCATCGGCGCGGGCGGGCTCGGTCTGCAGGCCTGCAGCAACGGTGAAGAGACCCAAGCGGATTCGGCAGACGCCGGCGGATCCGCCGGGCAGCCGAGCGAGGGGGCGTCCCGGGTCTTTGTCCACCCGGGACTGCTTCATACCGAAGCCGACTTCGCCCGCATGCGCGAGAAGGTCGCGCTGGGCGCGCAGCCATGGACCGATGGCTGGAATGCCCTCATCGCCAACGGCCGCTCGCAGCTCGGCGCGGCACCTCGACCGCTGGCGCAGGTGGTGCGGGGGGGCGATGGTTCGAACTTCGCGCAGATGTACATCGACATCGCACGCGCCTACCAACTGGCCTTGCGCTGGAAAGTCTCGCAGGACGCCCGCTATGCCGACCAGGCCGTCGTCTTTCTCAACGCGTGGTCCGGCACGCTGACCTCGATCGTCGGCAACGCGGATCGATTCCTGGCCGCGGGCATCTATGGCTACCAGTTCGCGAACGCGGCCGAGATCATGCGCAGCTACAGCGGGTGGGCGGCGGAAGACTTCAAGCGCTTCCAGAACATGATGCTGACGGTCTTCTATCCGTGGAACGCCGACTTCCTGAAGAACCACAACGGCGCGGTGATCACCAACTACTGGGCCAACTGGGACCAGTGCACGCTGGCCAGCATGCTCAGCATCGGCGTGCTGTGCGACCGGGAGGACCTCTACGACCAGGCGCTCGCCTACTACCGGAACGGGCAGGGGCATGGCGCCGGCCTGCAAGCGGTCTTCCACGTGCACCCGGGGAACCTGGGTCAGTGGCAGGAAAGCGGGCGCGACCAGGGCCATTCCACGCTGGGCATCGGCCTCGCCGGCGCATTCCTCGAGGCGGCATGGAACCAGGGCGACGACCTCTATTCGTACGACAACCACCGCTTCCTGGCCGGAGCCCGGTACGTGGCGAAGTCGAACCTGCCGGACGGCAACGGGGGCTTCGAGGGAGTCCCCTATCTGCCCTACAACAACAAGCAGGGTTACAGCACCGTGCTCGGCGGCGGCCTGGGAATCAAGCGCCCGGTCTGGGAGCTGGTGCTCCACCACTACGAAGGGCGCCTCGGCATCGCTGCGCCCGAGGTCAGGCAGCAGGCCCTGCAATTGCGCCCGGAGTACGACGGAGACAACGGCGATCAGCTCGGCTTCGGCACGCTGACCTTCGCGCGCGATCCCGTCGCCGGAGCACGGCCGAGCGGGCTGACGGCGCGGCTGCAAGCGGTCAAGGTCGAACTGTCGTGGTGGGGCGTGCCGGATGCCGACTCGTACACCGTGAAGCGCGGTGCTCGCGGCGGTGGGCCGTACGCGGTCGTCGCCACCGGCGTGACATCGGTCTTGACCTGGACCGACACGGCGCCGCTCGCGTCGGCCTGGTATGTGGTGACCGCCGTCCATGGCGCCGGTGAAAGCGGCACGTCCAACGAGGTGGCGGTGTCGACCCAAGCGCAGCAACTGCTGCAGCTCACGTTCGATGAAACCACCGGCACGGCGGCCGCCGATGCCACCGGGCAATGGCCGGCCAGCAAGACGGTTCGCGCCGACGGCTGGGCGGCGGGTCGCAAGGCGGGCCACTCGGTGGTCCTCGATGGCGTGGCCGACTTCATCGCGTTGCCGGCCAACGTCATTGCATCGCTGAGCGACTTCACCATCGCGACCTGGGTCTTCCTCGATGCCGCCACGACCTGGGCCCGGGTCTTCGACTTCGGTTCCGGTCCTCGGAGATCCATGTTCCTGGTGGCGCGAAATGCGCAAGGCTGGCCTCAGTTCTCGATCGACACCGAGCACGGCTATGTCGCCCAGAACGTCGTCGGCCAGACGGCCGTACCAACCGGAAAGTGGACGCACCTGGCGGTGACCTTGTCCGGGCAGTTGGCGACCTTGTACGTCGACGGCGTGGCCGTGGGCAGCAAGGCCGACGTGATCTATGCGCCGTACCACCTCGGTGTCGGCATGGCCGGGTTCATCGGCAAGTCGCAGTACGCGACCGATCCCTTGCTGAAGGGCAAGGTCGACGATTTCAGCATCTACGCGGGTGCGCTCGGTGCGGCGGCTGTGGCGGCACTTGCCGCCGGTTGAGCTTCTGGGCGCTCGAATCCCCCGCAAGGGGGTTTGAGCCCTCCGCGCGTTGCCGCTACGCTTCCCGGCACTCACGGAGGAGTCCCCCATGACCTTGAAAGCAAAGCTCGCCACGCTGGCGTTCTGTTCACTCGCGGCTGCCGCAGGCGCCGACCCCGGCCCCGCCGTCGCGCCGGCCGAAGCGGCCCGCGGCGCCGGGCATCGCGCCAACGATGCCCCCACCTTCACCGACGTGCGCCGCGCCGTGCACACCGGCGCCATCGTCAACCTGACGCCCCTCGTCGACGACCCGGATCGACGCGACCACCACCACCTCGAACTGCTCTCCGCTCCGCTGACCGGCTCGGCCGCCGTCTCCGCGAACGGCAAGCACATCACCTACGCCGCCCCCGCCACCGCGGGCGTCGACACCTTCACCTACCGCGCCACCGACCGGGCCGGCCTCTCCGTCGACGGCACGGCCCGCATCGTGGTCTACGACGACGCGACCCTCGCCACCTGCCGGCAAGACAGCACCGTCACGCCGGCCGGCGTGCTGGAGAGCCGCACCAAGTCCAACGGCTGCGCCTACTACGGCCAGACCGCCACGCGCGTCTCGATCGACGGCCCGGTGGTGATGGACTATTTCGTCAACTGGCCGTCCAACGGCAGCGCGCCGAAGGCGGTGGTCGTGCTGATCGGCGGCGGCGACTTCAACATGGCCATCCGCGGCAACCTGGACACCGGCGCCGGCGACGTGACCGGCGGCGCCAACAACTTCGTCGTGCGCACCGCGCAACTGCTGGCCGACGCCGGCTACCTCGCGGTCGCACTCGACCGGCCGGTGCCCGGGCCCCGCGTGCCGCCGGGCTCGACCGACGTCACCACCGCGACCGACTTCTACCGCGTGTCGGTCGATCACGCGGTCGACATCCTCACGGTGCTGAAGTCGCTCGACACCCGCCACCTGCCGGTGTTCCTGATGGGCACCAGCCGCGGTTCGATCTCGGTGGTGGCGCAGAACCTGATCGCCACCGGCATCTCCACCTCCAGCACCGTCACCTTCGATTCGAACGACAACGGCCGCCGCCTGTGGGTGGGCAAGCCCAGCGTGCCGAACCTGATAGCCGACTACGTGCACCGCCCGACGCACGTGCTGTGGCATGAGCAGGACGGCTGCATCGCTTCCACGCCGACCGGTTCGCGCATGTTCTACGAGAGCCTGCTCGTCCAGGGCAAGGAGCCGTCGTTCAACATCGCCAGCGGCGGCGTGCGGGTCACGGCCACGGGCAACGGCGTGTCGCCGGATGTCTGCGGGCCGCTGAATTTCCACGGCTACATGGGCATCGAGAACACCGTGCTCGGCTACCTCACCACCTGGTTCGACCAGCGCGTCGCAGCGCTCGGGCACGACAAGCCGCCGCACGCCGCCTTCGCCGAGGTCAGCACGGCCGCCGGCGTGCCGGTGCAGATTCACCTGGCGGGGCTCACGCACGATCAGCACCGGGCGCATCTCTCGTACGCCTTGCCCGGCACGGCGACCAGCTTCGGCGGCCAGGCGGTGCTGAACGGCCGCACCGTGACCTACACGCCGCCCGCCGGCATGACCAGCGGCACCGACTACTTCGTCTACGTGGTGACCGACGGGCGCGGCGGTGTCGGCGCCGCGGTGGTGACGGTGCATGTCGGCGGCTGAGCATTCATCCTGCGGCTGACCCGGCTTCGAGCTGCAGGCGGACGCTGCGGGCTCACGTGCCCGCGGCCTTGTTGACCGCGATCGCCGCGCGGAACAGCGCCTTCAGCGCGGTGGCGTCCGGCTTGTCGCCTTCGTGGAAGTCGATCGCGCGGCGGACGTTGCCGTCGAGGCTGCTGTTGAAGAGCTTGGCCGGGTCGGGCACCGAGGCACCCTTCGCGAAGGTCAGCTTCACCGCCTTCTTGTAGGTCTCGCCGGTGCAGATCAAGCCGTGGTGCGACCAGGCCGCCGTGCTCCACTTCCATTCCTCGGTCACGCCGGGGTCGGCCTTCAGGATCAGCGCGCGCAACGTGGCGAGCATCTCGCCGCGCCAGTCGGCCAGGCCTTCGATCTTCTCGTCGATGAGTTCGGAGGGAGTGGGCATCGCAATCCTCGGCTCGATTTCTTGAGGCCGGCATCGTACCGCCTAGACTGCGGTGATGAACATCCATGACGACTGGGCCACGCCGTTCGAGCGGGGCAACGGCAACCAGACCACGACCTGGCGCGACTGCATCGATTTCCACCAGCAGCTGGCACGGGCCTTCCCGTCCTGGCTGCGCTTCGACGAGGCCGGCCGGTCGGATGGCGGCGTGCCGATCCACGTCGGCGTGTTCTCGAACGACGGCGTCTTCGACCCGCCCGCGGTGAAGGCTGCGGGTCGCTCGGTGTTCTTCAACAACAACGGCATCCACCCCGGCGAGCCCGAAGGCATCGATGCGTGCATGGCCCTGCTGCGCGACCTGTGCCTCGACCCGGCGCGGCGCGCGGCGCTCGGGCGCACGGTGCTGGTCTACATCCCGGTCTACAACGTCGATGGCGCGCTGAACCGGCACGACACCAGCCGCGTCAACCAGAACGGGCCGGAGGCCTTCGGGTTTCGCGGCAATGCGCGCCACCTCGACCTGAACCGCGATTTCATCAAGGCCGACAGCCTGAACACCCGCAGCTTCGCGCAGGTGTTCACCCGCTGGGACCCCGACGTGATGGTCGACACCCACACCTCGAACGGCGCCGACTACCAGCACGTGGTGACGCTGATCGCGACGCAGCCCGACAAGCTCGGCGGCCGCACCGGCAAACACCTGCGGGAGACGATGCTGCCGGCGCTGTACGCCGACATGGCGCGCCGCGGTTTCCCGATGTGCCCGTACGTGAACCCGCTGCAGGAGATTCCGGACGACGGCATCGCCGACTTCCTCGACTCGCCCCGCTTCTCGACAGGCTACGCGGCACTGCACCACACGATCGGCTTCATGCCCGAGACGCACATGCTGAAGGCCTTCGAGGCGCGCTACCACGGCACGCGCGCGCTGGTGGAGGCGGCGCTCGCGCACACCGTGGCGCACGGCGATGCGATCCGTGCCGCGCGGGCGGGCGACCGGGCGGCCATCGCAGGTGGCGCACCGGTCGCGCTCGATTGGTCGCTCGATCGGCAGCGCAGCCGACCGTTCCGCTTCAGCGGCTTCACGGCGGTGCACGAACCGAGCCGCCTCGGCAGCTACCAGCGGCTGCGCTACGACCGCGGCGCGCCGTGGGTGAAAGACATTCCGTACTTCGACCGCTACCGCACCACCGTCAGCGCGGTGCCGCCGCGCGCTTACCTGCTGCCGCAGGCCTGGCATGACGTGGCGCTGCGTCTGCAGGCGCATGGCGTGCCGCTGCAGCGTGCACTGCGCGCCGGTCGCGTGCCGGCCGAGGCTTGCCGCATCACGCGCTTCGACAAGCGGCGAATGCCGTTCGAGGGCAGGCACCTGCACGACGTGCTGGAGGTCGAGACCGAGGTGCGCACCGCCGACGTCGCAGAGGGCGATTGGCTGGTGCCGCTCGGCGGGCCGCACGACCGCTTCATCGTCGAGGTGCTGGAGCCGCTGGGCATCGACAGTTTCTTCCGCTGGGCTTTCTTTGACAGCGTGCTCGACAAGAAGGAGAGCTTCAGCGACTACGTGTTCGAGGACGAGGCCGAGCGGCTGCTGGACGCCGAGCCGGGGCTGCGTGCGCGCTTCGAGGCGTGGAAGGCCGAGCATCCGGATCTGCTGGGCGACCGGGAAGCGGTGCTCGGCTTCATCTTCCTTGCGGCGCAGCGGTATGCCGAGCCCGAATGGCGTCTGTATCCGGTGCTGCGCCTGCTTGAGTTGCCCGCGACCCTGTTCAGCGCCGAGGACTGACAACGCGCGGCATCACATGCCGCGAAAGCGCCCGCGCTGGCTGCGGCTGACCGGCAGCGGAACCGCCAATCCGCGCTGGCGAACGACGAGCTCGCCGTCGTCGCTGCGCTCGACACGCTCGATGCAGCGCGCATTGATCACGATGCCGCGGTGGATGGGCCAGAACACCGCGTCGTCGAGCTGCGGCAGCAGCTCCGCCAGCGGGGTGCGCAGCAGCAGCACCGTGCCGTCGCGCGCGATCGCCTGCGTGTGCCGCAGGTCCGAACGCAGTACCGCGACCTCGTCGACCTCGATCACGCGCATCGTCAGGCCCGACCATGCGTGCAGGAAGCGCAGGCGGGCTTCGGCGGGCGCTTGTGCCGCCAGCGAGCGGCGCAGGCGTTGCACCGTGCGAGCCAGACGTGCCGGCGTGACGGGCTTCTGCAGGTAGTCGGCCGCTTCGTGCTCGAAGGCCTGCAGCGCATGTTCGGCATGCGCCGTGACGAAGACCACGCGCGTGCCGGCCGGTGTGAGCGACGCGAGGGTGAGGCCGTCGATGCCGGGCATCCGCACGTCGAGGAAGGCGACGTCCGGCGTGTGCTCGTCGAGCAGCCGGCGCGCCTGGCTGCCGGTGCCGGCGGTCGCGACGATCTGCAGCTMGGGCCAGGCCTCGGCCAGCAGCGATCGAAGCTCGTCGAGCAGCACGGGTTCATCGTCGGCGAGCAGGGCTGTCGGCATGGGGCTTGTCGGGGAGGGGAAGGGCGATGTCGGCGAGCGTGGCGCCGTCGGTGTCGCGGTGCAGGGTCAGGCCGGCTTGATCGCCGTGCAGCGCGTGCAGGCGCTCGCGCAGGTTGCGCAGCGCGAGACCGTTTCCGGCCGTTGTTGCGCGTGTGGCGAGGTCGAGCGGACGCCCGGTGTTGCGCACGCGCAGGTGAAGGCGGCCGGCGTCGCAACGCGCGCTCACCTGCACCTCGCCGCCGGCTTCATCGGGTTCCACACCATGGCGCAGCGCGTTCTCGACCAGCGGCTGCAGCAGCAGCGGAGCGATCGGCAGCGCCAGCGATTCGGCGCTGCCGTCGACGCGCCAGCGCAGCCGCGGCCCGAGGCGGATCGCCATGATGCCGAGGTACTGCTCGACCATCTGCAGCTCGCGCTCGACCCGCGACATCGGCTCGCGCACCTGCGGCAACGCCGTCTGCAGCAGGCCGGTGATGCCATCGAGCAAGGGCAGCGCCTGCGCGGACCCCTGGCGCACCAGGCTGCGCAAGGTGGCCAGCGTGTTGAACAGGAAATGCGGTTCGATCTGCGCCTGCAGGCTCATCAGCTCGGCCTGCAGGCGCGCGCGTTCGGCCTCGGCGCGCCGTGCCGTTGCCCGGCGGGCCAGCGACTGCGCGACCGGCACGCCGATCCACAGGCCGCAGAACACGCCGTGCAGCGCGGCGCGGGCGAGCGTGTCGGCAGGCCCGCCGCCGGTGGCGCGGTCGAAGGCCCAGCCGCTCGCACTGCCGGCGAGCCACGCCACGGGCGCGGCGATCCACCAGCGCAGCGGCGTGCGTGTCGTGGCCAGCAGCATGAACGCGACGCCGTAGCCGATCCACAGTGCGAGCGCGAGCCGCCAGGCCGGGTGGTCGCGCCACGGCACGGCGGCAGCGRCCATCAGCAGCAGACCGATGAACGCGTTGCGCCAGCGCCCTTCGAGGACGAAGTCGTCGAGCGGCGCCGCTGTCACGGCGGGCTCAGGTGCTGCGGCTCGATGCGCGTCAGCGGTGCCGAGGCCATGGCCGTGACCGGCACGTCGGTGCCGACCGGGTCGAGGCTGAACTGCGTCGCATCGGCCTGCCCGGCGCCTTCGGTGAGAAAGCCGAAGCTCAGCGTCTCGGTGCCGGGCGGAATGTCGAGCACCACGTCGATCGCCTGCCAGCCGGTGCTGCCGTGCAGTGCGCGGCCCTGCATGTTGTCGAATGCCACCGACCTGCCGCCCTTGTCGGCGCGCAGCCAGACGCCGGCCCAGCCTTGTACCTCGGTGATCTTCAGCTGCGCGCGCAATCGCAGGCGCTGGCCGGCATGGCGCCCGGCCGACACCTGCTGCATCACGGTCGCGAAGCCGGTGGTCTGCGCCGGGCAGTCGATGAAGAAGACGCGCGGCGTCGGTGCGGCGCTCGCGTCGCGCACGCCGTGGCGGCAGGCGGCGGCATCGCCGGCGCGCATCCAGCCTTCGGGCAGCGTGGAGTTGGCCGCGCCGAGCGAGGTGGCGAGCAGCGCGACGCCGACGGCGGCAAGCAGGGATTTCAGTGTCATGCGAGGTTCTTTCCAGCGGCGAATGATCGGCCAGATTCTGGGTGTCACCGTCGCATTCGAGCGAGCGATGCGGCAAACCGCATGCACCGGCGCATGAGCCGTCTTTGATGGCGCTTGAGCTGCTTCAGATGCAATTGAGGTCGTCCTTTCCTGGATTCCCTCGTGTCGCGCCTGCCGGACTACCTGTCGGGTCGTTGGCTCGTCGGGAAAGCGCCGCGCTCAGCCACGGTCGGCCCAGGCCACGAGCCCTGACAGCCAGCTTGGCCGCCACGCCAGCGTCAGCGCCACCAGCAGCGCGGCCGCCCCGAGCGACATCACCCACACCAGCACGGCCATCGTCGCGTGGTCGGCGAGCAGGCAGACGCCGAACGACACGGCCAGCGCCACGCCGCCCAGCGCGCGCAAGCCGATCGCGGTGCGCCGGCCCGGGCCGGCGGCGGTGCCGCGCGCCTGCTGCCAGTGCACCTCCATCGCGAGCGCCAGCCACGCGATGCCGCCGGCGCTGCACAGCAGCGCGAAGGTCAACAGCAGCGCCTTATGCATTCGCGGTCTCCTGCTGGTCCGCGGTGGAGGCCTGGTTCGCGTCCAATTCATCTTCCTTGGCGACCGCGACGACCGAGCGTGCGCGGCGGCGCAACCTGACGGCGGCTGTCGCGGCGATCGCGCCGACGACCAGCAGCGCCAGGTCCAGCCCCGCCACCGGCCAGTAGCGCGCCGCGAGTGTCTTGATCAAATGGTCGCCGGTCGTGACCCAGTTCAGCGCGACCGCCGCGAACGCGAGCACGGCCACCGCAGCGCACTGCTCGGCCCACGCCGGCGACAAGCGCGCATCGCGCACCGGCGCGCTGCGCCACAGCGCATGCGCGGCCGCCAGCACCCAGGCGCCCCAGAAGCTCGCCTTCTCCCAGTCGCCACGCTGCGCCATCTCGGCGGGCAGCAGCCGGTTGGCGACCAGGATCGCCAGCGCCGCGACCAGCATGCCGGTCACCGTGGCCACCGCCACCGCATCGGCCCAGCGCGCACCGCCGGTGCCGGCCTTGGCATGCTGGCGCTTGCGCTTCTCGACGAAGAAGATGAAGCCGGTGGCGATGCAGATGCAGCCCATCAGCCCGCCGAACACGTAGAACCAGCGCAGCAGCCAGTGCTCGAAATGCTGCAGGTGCAGGCCGGTCAGGAAGTCGTTGACGCTGGCCACCGCGCTCGGCGGCGGCTCCTCGAGCAGCACGCGGCCGGTGCTGCCTTCGAAGTGGATCGGCTGGCCGACCAGCGTCACGCGGTCGCTGCCGGCGCGGTACAGCGTGACGGTGCTGTTGCGGTCGCCGACGTGGTTGACGTAGAGGTAGCCGACCTCACCGGGCATGCCGCGCGCGGCCCAGCGGCGCTTCGCCTCGACCACCATCGCGTCCACCGACGCGAGCGGCGCCTGCACGCCGGCCGGCTTGAAGGGCAGGCCCTTGGCCGTGGCATTGGCCATCGCCGCCGCCATCGCCTGCGGCTTCAACAGCGTCTCGGAGACCGGCAGGTAGATGCTCGCGAACACCGTCAGGCCGGTCAGCGCGAACATGAAGTGGAAGGGCAGCGCGACCACGCCGGTCAGGTTGTGCAGGTCGAGCGTGCTGCGCTGCACATGCTTGCGCGGGCGGAAGGTGAACAGCTCGCGGAACAGGCGCCGGTGGATGACGACGCCCGACACCAGCGCCGCCAGCATCACCAGCGCCGCGAAGCCGACGATCCAGTAGCCGAGGTCTTTCCAGGTCAGGTTCAGCCCGTAGTGCATCGGGTAGAAGAACTCGCTGCCGATCTTCAGCTGGTCGTCGGGCAGCAGGCGGCCGTTGCGCGGGTCGATCGTCACGTGGCCGTGCACATGGTCGTCGGGGTCGTCCGGGTTGTTCGGCACCGCGTACTCGGCATACAGCGACAGCACCGGATCGCGGTGCGTCGTGTAGGCGCCCCAGTTCATCGGCGCGAGCGCCTTCGGCAGCGGGCCGCTGACGCGCTTCGCGGCGGCCTGCAACTCGTCGGCCTCGGGCGACATGCGCGCGAAGATCGGCGCGAGCATCGTGTCGAACGACGACATCGGCTGCGGCGCGAAGCGCGTCTCGGGGATCGCCCAGCGGTCGATCTCGCGGTCGAACACCGACAGCGAGCCGAAGAAGAACACGACGATCAGCACGTAGCCGAGCACCAGGCCGAACCAGGTGTGTAGCCACGTCATCGAGAGTCGGAAGGTCGGGAACATGGTGTGCTTCCTCAAACGGCCGGCAACCGGGTCATCCACCAGCCGAGACCGGTCATCGCCGCACCGCCGCCGAGCAGCACGAGCCACACGCGCGCCGTGCTCGCGGCCGCGAACGACCAGCAGAACACGACGAGGTAGACGAGGAAGGCCACCAGGTAGAGCAGCGTCTGCGCATCGGCGTACGGCATGCCTGCGGCGAGCGCCAGTGCGATGCCGAGCATCACGAAGCCCCAGGTGAAGGACCAGCCGCCGAGCACGCCGGCGGCCACGCGGGAGATGATCTGGAACTTGCGCATGGGGCAGGGAAGATGAGAACGATTCTCATCATTATCCATGAACGGGGCGCCTCTCCCGAGGCGCCCACCGTGCCCGGCGACTACTTGAACTGGTAGCTCACCGACGCGTAATAGAAGCGCCCGCGCGGGTCGGCGAACGACGCCGCATAGCCGGTGGCATGCGAGCCGTACGACGCCACCGCGGTGAACGGCGGTTCCTCGTCGAACAGGTTGCGCACGCCCAGGCGCACCGAGAAGTCCTTCAGCCCGTTGTAGACGCCCGAGAGGTTCCAGCGGCTCGAGTCCTTCACGTGGTATTCCTGGTGGACGCCGACGTTGGCGTCGACCAGGTCGGCCGACTCGGTCCAGCCCTTCACGAACACGTTCTCGAGCGTCGCGCCCCAGCTGTCGCGCTGCAGGTCGATGCTGAACGAGTGCTGCCAGCGCGGGTGCGGCTGCACGCTGCCGCCGTCGCCGGCGGTGCCGGCGTAGTCGGTCATCGGGCCGTCCTTGTAGGCCTGGCGCTTCCAGGTGTCGACGTAGGTGCCGTTCAACGCGACCGTCAGCTTGCCGACCGAGGGCAGCGCCCAGCGCGTCGTCACGTCGAGGTCGATGCCCGAGGTGCGCAGGTCACCCAGGTTCTCGACCGGCGTGTCGATGTAGCTGATGAAGCCGTCGGCGGTGCGGTGGATGCGGTTGCCGAACTTCGCCAGCAGCCCGGGCTCGGTCAGGATCGCGTCGCCGGTGACCACGCTGATCTGGTCCGTCTTCTTGATCAGCCACCAGTCGAGCGAGGTCGACAGCCACTTCACCGGCTCCAGCACGATGCCGGCCGAGAACTGCTTCGACTTCTCGGCCTTCAGGTCGGCCGACGACGCGAAGCGCTCGTTGAACTGGCTTTCGCAGCGTTCGTCGTTGGCGATCGGGCAGTTCGGGTCTTTCAGCGAGTTGGCGGTGTTGGTCATCGACGGCGGGCTGTTCACGTCCCACAGCGACGGGGCGCGGAAGCCGGTGCCGGCCGAGCTGCGCAGCAGCACCTCGCGGGCCGGCTGCCAGCGCAGGCTGGCGCGCGGGTTGAAGCTCGAGCCGAAGTCGCTGTAGCGGTCGTAGCGGGCCGCGAGGCCGGCTTCCCAGCCTTTCGCGAACGGCGCGTTGACCTCGGTGAACACCGCGATCACGTTGCGGCTGGCCCGCGTCTCCGGCACCGTGCCCTCGCCGCCGATGTGCAGGCCTTGGCGGTACTCGTCGTTGACCGGCGTGTCCTTGGCCTGCTCGTGGCGGAGGTCGAAGCCGAACGCCGCCGCCAGTTGCCCACCCGGCAGCTCGAGGAATTCGCGGCTCGCCTTGCCGTCGAGCACCGTGGTGGTGCTGGTGGATTTGCGCATCGTGCCTTCGAGCAGCGTCGAGCGCAGCAGCGCCTCGCCGGCCGCATCGCTCGGGCCGAACGGGTTGATCTGGCCGGTCTTCAGTGCGTCGATGAACCGGGGTTCGCTGATGTAGCCCGAGTAGTTCAGCGTACCCATGCCGCGTGCGATCGTCAGCGCCGAGTCGTAGTCCCAGCCTTGCGCCGTGCCCTTGATGCCGGTCACCGCGCGGACTTGCTCGTTGACGTTGTCGTTGATGCGGTTGCCGACCGGAACGGCCCGCATCGAGATCTCGGCCATGCCGCTGGCCGGGGCGGCGTAGCCCAGCGTGGCCAGCAGCGCGGCCGGGTAGTAGGGGCTCGTGACCGGGATCGCGAAGCTCGGGTAGCTGGCGGTGTCGGGGTTCAGGTGCCCCGCGGTGGCGTCGATCGGCACCGGCGCGATGCGTCCGATGTTGTGATTGCGTGCATAGGACGCCTCGGCGAAGAACTCGCTGTCCGCGTCCAGGCGCAGGCTGAAGCGCCCGAACAGGTCGCCCTTGGTCTGGTCCGGCAGGTTGTCGAGCGTGGCCGAGTAGATGAAGCGGCAGGCCTGCTTCGGCTGGCCGTTCGGCGTGGTGGCCACCGCCGTGGTGACGACGGTGAACTTCGGGTCGCAGGGCGCGAAGTTCGGATCGTTGAAGCCGTTGGTGCCGAGGTAGGCGCCGGGGCTGATGCCGAAGTCGACCAGCCGGCCCGGGAAGCCGCGGCCCGAGGTCGGAGGTGCCGAGCCGGGGATCTCGGTGACGCCACGGTTGTAGTAGCCCTGGTCGATCGCGCGGATGCGGGTGTTGTCCTGGTAGTTCGCGGTGAACAGGAAGTTGTAGCCGTCGGTCGGCAGGTCGCCCTGGCCGTAAGCGAGGCTCAGGCCGCTTTCCCTGCCACCCACGTTGGCCTGTGTGTCGCCGTAGCGCACCGTCAGCTGGCCGCTCTTGTAGTCGCGGCGCGTGATGAAGTTGATGACGCCGCCGACCGCATCGGTGCCGTACACCGCCGAGGCACCATCGCGCAACACCTCGATGCGCTCCAGCGCGGCGAACGGAATGCTGTTGAGGTCGACCGAGACCGTGCCGCCGATGCTGCCGAACGGGTGGTTCGCGAGCCGCCGGCCGTTCAGCAGCACGAGCGTCGAGTTGGCACCCAGCCCGCGCATGTTGGCATTCGAGGTCGCGTAGCCGGCGCCCTGGGTGGTGTCCGACTGCAGCCCGGTGCTGGCCGACACGCGCTGCAGCAGCGCCTCGACATTGGTCGCGCCGCTGCGCTCGATCTGCTCCTTGGTGATGACGGTGACCGGCAGGGCTGTCTCGGATTCGACACGCCGGATCGACGAGCCGGTGATTTCCACGCGTTCCAGTTGCTGTTTTGTCGCTTCTTGTGCCGCGGCCTGCTGGGCGCTGGCCAAGGCCATGCCGCCGCTGAAAGCCAGCGTGATGGCGCGATGGATCCTGGTTCTTCTCTGCATGGGGTCCTCCCTCCCTGGTGGGGATGGCGAGCGGGTGACGGGACTCCGCGCGCCTTGCTCAGGGGCGCCCGGCGGTGCCGGCGGGTGCCGGACCGGACAGAACCGGGAGCCGAGAGCAAGAAGAAGACCAACTGCAACGCACCATGTCGCTTCGTTTCGGTGCTGCCGCGAAATGCGGGCGGCCTGGCGGCTGCGGTAGGCTGGGCGAATGGATGAATTGCGAGCCTTGTCGACCTTCGTGCGCGTGGCCGAACTTGGCAGCTTCAACAAGGCCGCCCAGGCGCAGGCCACGACGCCGCAAGCGGTCAGCAAGACGATCCGCCAGCTCGAGCAGCACCTGGGCGTGCGCCTGTTCCACCGCACCACGCGCAAGAACTCGCTGACCGAGGAGGGCGAGCGGCTGCTGCATGCGGCCCGGCCCAACCTCGACGGCCTGGTCGAGGCGCTGACGCGCGCCCGCAGCGCGGTGCGCAGYGACGAAGGGCTGGTGCGCGTCAGCGCGGCCGGTGCGGTGGCGCGGCAGGTGCTGGTGCCGATGCTGGCAGCGTTCCAGGCGCAGCACCCGGCTGTCCAGATCGACCTGCTGCTCGAGGACCGCTTCACCGACCTGGTCGGCGAGCGGATCGACGTCGGCTTCCGGGCCGGCAACCCGCCCGAAGCCCAGGTCATCGCGCGCCGGCTGTTCACGATCCAGCAGATCGTGTGCGCGTCGCCGGCCTACTTCGAGCAGCACGTGGCGCCCGAGCGGTTGCAGGACCTGCTGCTGCACCGCTGCACGGCGTACCGCCAGCCGGGAACAGGTCGGCCGATGCCGTGGGAGTTCGAGGTGGATGGCAGCGCGGTTTTCCACCACGTGCCGGTGGTGCTGTGCAGCAGCGAGCCCGAGGCGGACTGCCTCGCCGTACTGGCCGGCATCGGACTCGGCCAGGTCGACAGCATCAATGCCGCGGCCGCGTTGCGCGACGGCCGGCTGGTGCCGGTGCTGACCAACCATGTGAGCGAGCGCATGGGTCTCTACCTGTACTACGCGCAGCGGGCCGACATGCCGGGGCGGGTTCGCCGCTTCATCGACTTCAGCACGACCTGGCTGCGCGACAGCAAGCAGTTCTACGTCCCGCCGGCGGAGTTGCGCGCACTGGCCCGGCGCGCCCGCGCGGCACGCCGGTGATTGGTAACTCATGGTTGTCAAAGTAACGGCTTTGGCGGACTACCCAGGTTGAGGCTTGATTCCTAGAGTTCGGTCCAGGCGTCGCTGTCGCGGCGCGCAACCCAAGGACGAACCTCATGGCCACCTCTTCGAACTTCTTCGCTTCCCAACTCGCCGGCCGCGTCGCCGTCATCACCGGCGCATCGAGCGGCATCGGCCGCGCGTCGGCGCTGCTGCTGGCCGCGCGCGGCGCCAAGGTCGCGGTGCTCGCACGCCGCAAGGAAGCGCTCGACGCGCTGGTGGCCGAGATCACCGCGGCCGGCGGCGAGTCCATCGCGGTGGCGGTCGACGTGACCGACCAGGCCTCGGTGGCGGCCGCGGCCGCGCAAGTCGCAGCGGCCTACGGCCGGGCCGACCTGGTCTTCAACAACGCCGGCGTGATGCTGCCCGGCGCGATCGAAGAGGGCAAGCTCGCCGAATGGGAGCAGCAGATCGACCTGAACGTGACCGGCGTGATGCGCGTGATCCACGCCTTCGTGCCGCAGCTGGTGCAGGCAGCGGCCGAGGGCGCGACCGTCGACCTCGTCAACACCTCGTCGATCGCGGGCCAGTACCTGTACCCGTACTTCGCCGTCTACACCGCGACCAAGGCGTATGTGAGCCACCTGACGCGGCACCTGCGCATCGAGCTGGGTCCGAAGAACATCCGCGTGTCGATGATCGAGCCGGGCATCGTCGCGACCGAGCTGCAGGGCCATGTGACCTTCCAGGGCGCGAAGGACTGGCTGGCCGGTGCCGAGAAGACGATGGAGTTCCTGCAGCCGGAGAACGTCGCCGAGAGCGTCGGCTTCATCGTCGCGCAGCCGAAGCACGTGAACCTGCAGCAGGTCGTGATCATGCCGACGAAGCAGGGGATCTGAGTCGACGGGCCCGGGGAAAGGCCCGAAGGAAGAGGCCCGAGAAAAGGCCCGAGAATGGGCCCGATGAAAATTCCAGCACGACTTCAGAACCTGGTGGCCGAAGGCCTGATCGACAGCGTCGTCCGCCAGCTCAAGAGCGGCAAGGAAGCTGATGTGTACGTCGTGCGCTGCGGCGACGAGACCTGCGCGGCCAAGATCTACAAGGAGGCCCACAAGCGCAGCTTCCGGCAGGCGGTGGACTACACCGAGAACCGCAAGGTGCGCAACAGCCGCCAGGCGCGGGCGATGGCCAAGGGCACGGCGTTCGGCCGCGAGCAGCAGGAGGCTGCGTGGCAGAGCGCCGAGGTCGATGCGCTGTACCGCCTGGCGGCGGCCGGCGTGCGCGTGCCGAAGCCGCACAACTTCCTCGACGGCGTGCTGCTGATGGAGCTGGTGGCCGACGAGCGGGGCGATGCCGCACCGCGCCTGAACGACCTGCAGTTCACCGAAGAACAGGCGCTGCAGCACCATGCCACGCTGATCGGCGAGGTGGTGCGCATGCTGTGCGCCGGCGTGATCCACGGCGACCTGTCGGAGTTCAACATCCTGCTGGCCGCGGATGGGCCGGTGATCATCGACCTGCCGCAGGCGGTCGACGCGGCCGGCAACAACCACGCGCCGCGCATGCTGATGCGCGATGTCGACAACCTGCGCAACTTCTTCGGCCGCTTCGCGCCGAGCCTGCTGGGCACGCGGTACGGGCCCGAGATGTGGTCGCTGTACGCCGGTGGGCTGCTGGTGTCGGGCATGCCGCTGACCGGCCGCTACGAGCAGCGCGCCGGGGCGGTCGACTTGTCCGGGGTGCTGCGCGAGATCGAGGATGCGCGGCTCGAAGAGGCGGCGCGCGTGCTGCGGATGAGCTGAGGAGATTGCATGACCGACGACCTTCGCCGCCACAGTCCCGCCGCCGAGCGCAACCGCGCGGCGATCCTGGCCGAACTGCAGCGGCTGCTCCCGCCGCACGGCGTGCTGCTGGAGATCGCGAGCGGCACCGGCCAGCATGCGGCGCATTGCAGCGCCGGGCTGCCGGGCTGGCAGTGGCAACCGAGCGATTTCGAGGCCGAGACGCTGCCGTCGATCCGCACCTGGTGCGCCGGGCTCGATCGCGTGCGCGCGCCACTGCAGCTCGACGTGTTGTCGCCTGAATGGCCCGGCGTGCCGGCGCAGGTCGACGCCATCTTCTGCGCCAACATGATCCACATCGCGCCGTGGGAATGCTGCGGTGGCTTGATGCGCGGTGCGGCGCGATACCTGTCGCCGCAGGGCATGCTGATCACCTACGGCCCCTACTTGGAAGACGGCGTCGAAACCTCGCCCGGCAACCTGGGTTTCGACGTCGACCTGCGCATGCGCAACCCCGGCTGGGGCCTGCGCCGGCGCGAGGACGTCGAGCACGAAGCCGCGGAGGCCGGCCTGGTGCTGCGTGAACGGGTGGCGATGCCGGCCAATAACCTGCTGCTGGCCTGGCGCCGCGTGCCGACCTGAACCCGCCATCGCCGGGTCGCGACGAACGCTGATTCCTCAGCGCTGGCCCGCTCGCACCAGCGGCAAGAAAACCTCGTCCACCCAGGCCGTCGTCAGCTCCGGCCCCGGCGCGGCGAGGTTCATGATGACGTGATGGCGGAACAGGTCGATCAGCACGGTCGACACCGGCGGCTTCAGTTTGGCGGCGTCGATCTCGCCGCGCGCCACGGCACGGGCCAGGATGCTGCCGAGAGCGTCGGTTTCGCCGCGGACGAGTTGTGTTCGAAACGCCTCGGGCGATGACCCGGTCGCGGCGGAGTACTCGCCAAAAATCACCAGGATGCTGGCCGCCAGAGCACTGGCCCGCGCGGTGGCCTGGTTCATCAGTGCGAGGAGTTCATCGCGCACGCCGCCGCCTGCGGGCACGTCCATGGGGTGCTTGAGCAGTTGCTGATGGATGGCGGCCAGGGCCAGCTCGGCGCGATTGCTCCAACGGCGGCCCAGTACCGGGCGACTCGTGCCTGCCCTGGTGGCCACGGCTTCCATCGTCAGGTTGGCATAGCCGCCTTCGATCAATTCCTCCCAGGTGGACTCCAGGATCGCCGCTTCCAGGTTGGCACCGCGTCGCCTTTCCTTCACTTGAACGCCTTCCACAATAAGATTCATCCTTGCATCTTGTTGGATATTTTGCTTAAATTGGATGCATCGATGAATCTTAATTGAAGGAGGCTCCCAATTGGGAACGGCACACAGGCGGCCCAAGGTGGCGGTACTCGACGACTACGCCGGCGCTGCTCTCAGCCTCGCCGACTGGTCGTCCGTGCAGAGCCAGGCGGACGTCACGGTCTTCGACCACCACCTCTCCGAGGACGAAGCCGCGCAGGCGCTGCAGCCGTTCGACGTGGTTTGCACGCTTCGCGAGCGCATGGCCTTTCCACGCACGCTGATCGAGCGGCTGCCGAACCTGAAGCTGATCAAGATCGTCGGCATGAGCCTGCCGAACCTGGACATGGCCGCGGCCAGCGAGCGCGGCATCCTGGTGGGCCACTCGGATTTCTCCCACCCCAGGTTTCGCATCGCCGGCCTCGCTGACGCCACGCCGGAACTGGCATGGGGGTTGATGATGGCCACAGTGCGCCACTTGGCTGAAGAACATCGGCACATGCGCGACGGCGGGTGGCAGACCACCACAGGTCTGATCCTGTCCGGCAAGACGCTCGGCCTTCTCGGTCTCGGCCGCAGCGGCAAACGCATGGCACAATACGCGAAGGTGTTCGGGATGGAGGTCATCGCCTGGAGCCAGAACCTGACCGTCGAGGCGGCGGCGGCGGTCGGCGTGCGCCGTGTCGAGAAAGAGGCTCTCTTCACGGAAGCCGACGTGGTCTCCATCCACCTGGTGCTGTCGGAGCGCACGCTGGGCCTCGTCACTGAAGCCGAACTGGCCTTGATGAAGCCGAGCGCCTATGTGATCAACACCTCCAGAGGTCCGATCGTCGACGAGGCGGCTCTTGTCGCTGCGCTGCGAGCCGGAACGATCGCCGGAGCGGGACTGGACGTCTACGACGTCGAACCGCTGCCGCCCGATCATGCGTTGCGCTCTCTGCGCAACGTGACGCTGTCTCCCCATCTCGGGTACGTCACCCGCGAGCTTCTGCGCGCCATCTATTCAGAAACCGCAGAAGACGTGGCGGCTTGGCTGGAGGGGTCCCCGGTCTGGATCGCGAACCGTGAGGCGCTGCAGAGTCGAGTTCCGACCGGCTAGACATTCCGCTCTCCCCATTCGATCAGCCGCAACTCCCGCGCCCGGACCAGCGCCCCCACGCGTGTGCCCACGCCGAGCTTCGCGAAGATGTTCTTCACATGCCACTTCACGGTGGTCATCGAGATCTGCGCCCGCGCGCTGATCTGCTGGTTGCTCAAGCCCTGCGCCAGCAGCGCCAGCACCTCCAGCTCGCGCGCGGTCAGCGCATCCACCGCATGGGCGGAGCGGGGCTCGCTGCGCCCGAGCGCGGCACCGAAGACGCGCAGCACGTGCTCGGGCATCAGGCGGCGCATCGTCGGCACCTGCAGCGCAGCCACCAGCACCTCGTGGAAGCGCGGGTTGTCGTCGAACCAGCTGCGCGACGGCGCGTGGCCGCGGGCGCGCAGCAGCGATTGATGCAGACACTGCAGCGCCTCGTCGCGCGCGCCGGTCTCCCACAGGTTGCTGGCCAGCGCCGCCTCGATCGCATGCAAGCGCAGCACGTGCCCTGCGGCCTCGGCGCTGCCGCGCAGCACCTGCAGCACGGCGCGCGCTTCATCGTGCCGCTGCGCGTGCGACAGCAGCGCGGCCTGCGCCATGCCGCGCCGCTCCCAGGCCTCGTCATAGGGTCGCATGGCTTGCCATTCGGTCGCGTCGACGATGCCGAATTCCGCCGCGCAGTCGCGTGCCCGCACCGGCTCGCCCTGCGCCAGCCACAGCCGCACCTTGTCGAATCCCACCTGCGCCGCAAAGCGCCGCTCGTGGCTGCCGCCGAGCACGCCGTGCAGGTAGTCGAGCAGGCGCATCGCGGCCTCGGGTTCGCGCTCGGCGGCATGCACGCGGGCGAGCGTGCGTGCGGCGGCCACCAGCGTCTCGTAGGTACCACCTGCTTCCACCAGCGGCAGCAATTCCTCGCACAGCGTGCGCGCTTCGGACAGTCGGTTGGTCTCATAGCGCAGCACCGCGAGCGCTGTCGCCGCATTCGCCCACGCGGCATTGCGCGGGCCGTTGCGCGTGCCGGCCCACAGCGCTTCCACGCGGCGCGCGGCCGAGCCGAAGTCGCCCTTCGCCCGCTCCACCAGTGCCAGCAGGCTGCTTGCATAGCCATCGCCGTAGGGGCTGATCGGCTGCAGGATCTCTCGCGCGCGCATCGCGAGCCGCCACGCGGCATCGAAGCGATGCGCGCAGAACAGCGCATAGGCGCGGTTGACCAACTGCAGCCCGCGCAGCTGGGCATCGCCATCGCTCTCGTCAGCCGCCGGCATCTCGTCGCCGAGCGCTGCATGCTCGCCGAGCAGCGCCTGCAGGATCTGCTGCAGTGTGCGCCGATGAAACGCGAACGGCGCACCGTCGCGCGTCGCGGGGTCCGCGGCCAGCCGGCGCAGCATCGCGCGGGCTTCGTCGAAGCGCCGGCACAAGACCAGGCAGGTGGTGAAGGTCACGCCGAGCGCAGGCCGGGCGTGCAGGTGTTGAGGTGGCAGCCGCTCGCACCAGCGCACCACCTCGGCGATGTCGCCCGATTGCTGCCAGCGTGCGGCGGCGCGCTCCATCAGCTCGGCACACCAGGCCGGCTCGCCCGACTGGAACGCATGGGTCAGTGCCTCGGTGAAGCGCAGCTGCGCCGCATACCAATGGCTGGCACGCGCGTGCAGGGCGCGCTGGCGCGCCGGGTCGGCCGCCAGCCGGCTGCGCAGGAAGCCGGCGAACAGCGGGTGGTAACGGAAGGCCAGGGCGTGGCTGTCCTGCGCGGTCACGAACAGCTGGCTGCGCTCCAGCTTCTCGAGCACCGCCTGCGAGCCGTCGCGGCCGAGCAGTGCATCGCACAGCTCGCCGGTCATCGCGTCGACGAGGCTGGTCGCGACCAGGAACTCCTGCAGCGCCGCATCCTGCTCGCTCAGCACCTCGCGCTGCAGGTAGGCGGCGATGTCGACATGGCCGCCGTCGACATCGCCACGCGCGAGCAGGCCGAGCTTGACGCCCGCTGTCCAGCCCAGCGTGATCTCCAGCAATCGCTCGGCGTGTTCGCGGCTCAGCGGCTCGGGCATCAGCTTGCGGCCGAGCTGCGTGACCTGGCCGATGTCGAACGCCAGGTCACCACCATCGAGCACCTCCAGCTGATCGCGCAGCCGCCACGTGGGCAGGTTCAGGCCGGGCATGCAGCGACCCGACAGCACCCAGTGCACTCCAGGTGCGCACGATGCCAGCAGCGTGTCGAGCAGCGCGAGGCAGGGCGCGTCCTGCGCGTGCTGCACGTCGTCGATCATGATCAGCAGGTCGCCGCTGCGCTGTGCGAGCAGCGTCTGCAGGGTCTGCACCGCACCATCGGCGCCCGTCGTCGATGGGGGCTGCGCGCCGGCTGCCGCCACGCTGGCCAGCAGCCGCGTCGCCAGCGCCTGCGGGCTCGGCAGCGGCCCGTCCAGCGTCAACCAGGCCACCGTGCGCCGTTGCCGCCGATTGCGGAACCACTGCGTCAGCAACGTCGTCTTGCCGGAGCCGGCCGGCGCGGCCACCAGCACCAGCCGCAGTTTCGACGCGGCATCGAGCCGCGCCATCAAGGCGGGTCGCGAGACGCTGGAAGGCGCCAGCAGCGGGGGCTCGATCGTCGTTTCTGACATCGCGGCGGCCGGGGAGGGTGAACCCCTGGAGGGAGGGCGCGCGAGTGTAGCGCCCCCTCCCGGCGGAGGGGGCGCGGCGGAAAGACGCTCCGTACGATCGTGCGGCGAGCCACCGTCGAGGCAGCCCGCCATCCAACAAAGAAACAAGGAGACACACATGCAAGCGCATCCCATGCCGTGCCGAGGCAGGCCGCGGCTCACCCTGTCGATGTTGTTGTCGTCGTTGCGGTTCCTGTCGGGCCTCGTGATGGCCCTGTTGCTGATGCCGCTCGCGGCGCACGCGCAGGCGCCGTCGTTCATGCAGTTCGAGAGCGGCCCGGTGCGGCCGATGGCGATGTCGCCCGACCGCAGCCGGCTGTTCGTCGCGAACACGCCCAACGACACGCTCGATGTCTTCAACATCGCCGGTGCCACGCCGCAGCTCGTCGCGCGCGTGCCGGTGGGGCTGGAGCCGGTGTCGGTGGCGGTGCGCGGCAACACCGAGGTGTGGGTGGTGAACCACCTGTCCGACAGCGTCAGCATCGTCGACCTGGCCGGCACGCCGCGCGTCGTGCGCACGCTGCTGGTAGGCGACGAGCCGCGCGACATCGTGTTCGCCGGCAACCCGGAGCGCGCCTTCATCACCACCGCGCACCGCGGGCAGCAGCGCAGCGATCCGTCGCTGGCCGCCGTGCCCGGTGCCGGCGACCCGCAGCTCACGACGCCCGGCATCGGCCGCGCCGACGTGTGGGTCTTCAACCCGGCGAGCCTGGGCAGCGCGTTCGGCGGCCTGCCGCTGCGCATCATGAGCTTCTTCAGCGACACGCCGCGCGCGCTGGCGGTGAGCCCCGACCGCAGCACCGTCTACGTCGCGGCCTTCAAGTCGGGCAACCAGACCACCACGCTGCTCGCGGGGATGATCTGCGGCGGCTTCAACCCGAACCTGCCCTGCCTGGGCCCGAACTTCAAGATCGTTCCCGGCGGCAACCCCGGCCCGAAGACCAACTTCGAAGGCAAGCAGGCGCCCGAGGTCGGCCTGATCGTCAAGTTCAACAAGGCCGCCGGGCGCTGGGAAGACGAGCTGCATCGCAACTGGAACAACGCGGTGCAGTTCCGCCTGCCCGACCGCGACGTGTTCGCCGTCGATGCCAACACGCTGGCGCAGAAGACCAGCTGGTCGGGTGTCGGCACGGTGCTGTTCAACATGGTCACCAACCCGGTCAGCGGCGCGGTCTACGTGTCGAACACCGAGGCGATCAACGAGGCCCGCTTCGAGGGGCCGGGCACCTACGCCGGCCACACGGTGCAGGGCAAGCTGGCGCAGACGCGCGTCACCGTGCTGTCGGGCGCGAACGTCTCGCCGCGCCACCTCAACAAGCACATCGACTATTCGAAGCTGCCGGGCAACCCCGGCTTCGACTGGACGATGAAGAACCATTCGCTGGCGATGCCGCTCGACATGGTGGTCACCGGCGACGGCCGCACGCTGTACGTGGCGGCCTTCGGCTCCAGCCGCATCGGCGTGTTCGATACCGCCGCGCTCGAGAGCGACAGCTTCGATCCGCGCAGCGCCAGCGCGCGCTACATCGAACTGGCCGGCGGCGGCCCGAGCGGGCTGGTGCTCGACGAGGCACGCGGCCGCCTCTACGTCACCACCCGCTTCGACAACGCGGTCAAGGTGGTCGACCTGGCGTCGCGCGCCACGCTGTCGTCGGTCGCGATGAAGAACCCCGAGCCGGCGTCGGTGACGGCCGGGCGGCCGTTCCTGTACGACGCGCGCCGCTTCTCGGCCAACGGCGAAGCCTCGTGCGCGAGCTGCCACACCTTCGGCGATGCCGACGACCTGGCCTGGGACCTCGGCAACCCCGATGACCGCGTCACCAACAACCCGATCACGAAGAACCTGGCGTCGCCGCTGGAGATCACGCTCGGCAAGCTGCTGTTCGGCGTCAAGTCGCCGGTCAACGGCAGCGACAACGCCAACGAGTTCCATCCGATGAAGGGGCCGATGACGACGCAGACGCTGCGCGGCATGCGCAACTCCGGTGCGATGCACTGGCGCGGCGACCGCGCCACCGGGCTGTTCGGCAGCAGCGGCACCGACAGCGTGCTGTCGTTCAAGAACTTCGCGGTGGCCTTCGAGGGCCTGCTGGGCGGCACCGCGCCGCTGAGCGAGGCCGAGATGCAGACCTTCGCCGACTTCCAGCTCCCGGTGATGCTGCCGCCGAACCCGATCCGCAAGCTCGACAACACGCTGACCGCATCGCAGCAGCGCGGGCGCAGCTTCTACAGCGGCACGCGGCCGTCGGACGGCATCGACATCGGCGCGCTGGGCGGGCTGGTGCCGAACCAGACCGCCTTCACCTGCGAGGGCTGCCACCGGCTCGACCCGGCCAGCGGCTTCTTCGGCACCGGCGGGCGCGCGAGCTTCGAGGGCATCACGCAGATCGTGAAGATCCCGCACCTGCGCAACATGTACCAGAAGGTCGGCATGTTCGGCTCGCCGCGCGTGGAGTTCTTCGGCGCGCCCGACACCGGCTTCCTGGGCGACCAGGTGCGCGGCTTCGGCTTCGTCAACGACGGCTCGGTGGACACGCTGTTCCGCTTCTTCACCGCCAAGGTGTTCAACCCGCAGCTCACGGTCGGCTTCCCGATCGTGGACCCGGATGCGACGCGGCGCGACGTGGTCGATTTCATGATGGCCTTCGACAGCGACCTCGCGCCGATCGTCGGCCAGCAGGTCACGCTGACCAGCACCAATGCGGCGGCGGTGGCGGGCCGCATCAACCTGCTGCTGCAGCGCGCGGCCACGCCGTTCACGTCGAAGGAGCTGGGCGGCGCGACCACCGAATGCAGCCTGGTCGTGCGGATCGTGGAAGGTGGCGTGTCGCGCGGGCTGCTCTACAAGCCGGCGGTGCAGGCCTTCGTCGCGTCCGACGGCAGCCAGCGCAGCGACGCGGCGGTGCGGGCGCTGGCGACGGTGCCGGGGCAGGAGGTGACGTACACCTGTGCGCCCCCGGGGTCGGGGGCGCGCATCGCGTACGACTCCTGAGCGAGGGCGTCAGGCCGCCTGGCGGCGCAGCTTGACCGCCGGGAAATCGACCGGCACCGCGAGCGCCACGTTCAGGTAGTTGGTGAACAGGTTCAGCGCGACGTGGGCGATGATCTCGACGATCTGTTCATCGTCGAAGCCCGCGCCGCGCAGCGCCTGCACATCGGCATCGCCGACCTGGCCGCGGTCGTTGACCAGCTTCAGCGCGAAGCGCAGCGCCACGGCCGTCTTCGGATCGGCGGATTCGCCGTGCTGCGCCGCCACCATCTCTTCGGCGCTGGCACCGGCCTTGCGCCCGAGTGCCGTGTGGGCGGCCAGGCAGTACTCACAGGCATTGCGGTCGGCCACCGCCACGGCGATCTGCTCGCCCAGCTTGGCCGGGAGCACGCCGGCACCGAGTGCGCCGAAGCTGCCCCACAGGCTCTTCAGCGCGGCAGGGGAGTTGGCGACGGCGCGGAACATCGCCGGCGTGGCGCCGAGGGCACCGTGGATCTGGTCGAGCAGCTGCTTGCGCTCGCCGTCGGTGCTTGCGGGAGCGATCAGTTGGACGCGGGACATGGTGGGTTTCCTTGAGAGGTCGAGAAGGTGGTTGGGAGGGTCTTCGGCAGCTGCTGGTCGCCAGTGTGCGTCGCGAAGCCGTACCATTGGGCACCTATCGTCCCGATGACATGCCTGATCGTCCAGGGCTTCGCATCCTCCGCATGAACCATCCCGACCCGGCTCCGATCGACCGCCTCTCCGGCCTGCTGGAGCGGTTCAAGGTGCGCGCGCGGCTGTTCCACAGCGGCCCGCTGTGCGGCACYACGCACTTCCCGGCCGAGCCGGGCCGCGGCTTCCTGCACGTGATGCGGCGCGGCGAGATGGAGCTGCGCCATGGCGCGAAGACGCCGCTGCCGCGGCGCATCGTCGTGGCCGAGCCGACGCTGCTGTTCTACCCGCGGCCGCTGTCGCACGCGTTCCGCAATCCGCCGCAGGACGGCTCTGATTTCGTGTGCGCCGAGCTCGAGTTCGACGGCGGCGAGCGCAACCCGCTGGTGCGCGCGTTGCCGCCGCTGATCGTGCTGCCCTTGTCGCGCGTCGAGGGGCTGGCGCCGGCGCTCGCGCTGCTGTTCGGCGAGGCGGAGCGGCTGCGCTGCGGGCAGCGCCTGCTGGCCGATCGCTTGTTCGAGGTGGTGCTGATCCAGCTGCTGCGCTGGCTGATCGACCACCCGGCCGAGGCCGGCATGCCGCAGGGGCTGCTGACGGGGCTGTCCGATCCGCGGCTGGCGCGTGCACTGGTGGCGCTGCACGACACGCCCGGCGCGCCGTGGAGCCTGGCGACGATGGCGGCCGAAGCCGGCATGTCGCGCAGTGCGTTCGCTGTTGCTTTCAAGACCGTGGTCGGCCAGCCGCCGGCCGCGTACCTCGCCGACTGGCGGCTCAGCCTGACGCAGTCGCAGCTGCGCCAGGGCCGCTCGGTCAAGGCCATCGCCGACGAACTGGGCTATGCCAACGCGTCGGCGTTGTCGCGCCTGTTCAGCCAGCGGGTGGGCCACTCACCCCGTCAATGGCTGGAGCAGAACCAGGATGGCTGAACGAACATTTCACTTGGTGCGCGCGCTGGTGGCGATGGCCGGGCTCGCGCTGTGCGGGCTCGGCGTGCCGCTTGCATCGCAGGCGGCAGACGAGCCCGCGGCCGATTGCGGGGTCGGCGCGTACCGGCTCGACGATGGGTCCAGCCTCGATGTCGGCCCGTCGGCGGGCAGCTCGCTGCGCTGGCGGCGACCCGATGGAACGAGCGGTGCGTTCTCGACCACCGGCCCGGAGGCCGGCGTGAGCTCGCTCGGATGGACAAAGCGGCCGGACGGCCAGCGTGTTCGCATCGACTGCGCGAAGGCGCAGATCGAGGTCGACGGTGTGCGTGGCCGGCGGCTGGCGCTCGCGACGACCGAGGTGCGTTTCACCAGCGACGGCACGACGCTCGCGGGCCGCCTCGTGATGCCCGAGGGCGGCGGGCCGGTGCCGGTCGTCGTGTTGCTGCAGGGCTCGGAGCACGACTCGGCGATGCGCTTCGATTCGATGCAACGGCGGTTCCCCGCGGCCGGCGTCGGCGCCTTCGTGTTCGACAAGCGCGGCACCGGGGCGTCCGGAGGTCGCTACTCGCAGGACTTCGATCAGCTGGCACGCGACGCGGTCGCGGCGCTGCGGGAAGCCCGGCGGCTGGCCGGCACGCGCGTCGCGAGGATCGGATTCCATGGCCCGAGCCAGGGTGGTTGGATCGCACCGCTGGCGGCAAGGATCGCGCCGGTCGATTTCATCGTCGTCGGCTTTGGTCTCGCGGTGTCGGTGCTGGACGAGGATCGCGAAGCGGTCGCGATGAACATCACGGCAGCCGGCCACGGCCCGCAGGCGATGGCTGGCGCGATGGAACTGGTGGACGCCTGCGGTGCGCTGGCCTTGAACCCGATGCCGGCGGTGTTCGACCGCTTTGCGCGCGTGCGGCAGCGCTTTGCAGGCGAGCCGTGGTTCAAGGACGTGCGCGGGGATTTCTGCTACCTGCTGCTGGGCCTGAAGACCCAGGAGGAGTTCGCGGAATTCGCGCAGCACCTGAATGCCGGCACGCCGTGGCTGTTCGACCCGCTGGCGACGATCGGGGCGGTGACGGCTCCGCAGTTGTGGATCCTCGCGCAGGACGACCTCGAGGCACCCGCCGCGGAGACCGCACGCCGCCTCGCGTTGCTGCGCATGGCCGGTCGCCCGATCGCGACGGCGGTGTTCCCGAACACGGAGCACGGCATCTACGAGTACGAGACGGCCGCGGACGGCAGCCGCCTGTCGACGCGCCAGCCGGATGGCTACCTGCGGATGATGGTCGACTTCGCGCGCGGGATGGCGTTGAAGCCGCCGTACGGCACTGCCGTTCTTGCTCGGCCTGATCGCTAGACTTGCTGACCATGCCAGCCAAGCTTCGCGCCGTCCGCGCCGACATCACGACCCTCGCCGTCGACGCGATCGTCAATGCCGCGAACTCGTCGCTGCTGGGTGGTGGTGGCGTGGACGGGGCGATTCATCGCGCGGCCGGTCCGGAACTCCTGCATGAATGCCGACTGCTGGCTGGCTGCAAGACGGGCGACGCGAAGCTGACGAAGGGCTACCGGCTCAAGGCGAAGTACATCGTCCACACCGTCGGGCCGGTCTGGCGTGGCGGTGAGCACGGCGAGGCGGATCTGCTGGCGTCCTGCTATCGGAGGTCGCTCGAAATCGCTGGCTCGAAAGGTGTCAGGTCGCTGGCGTTTCCGAGCATCAGCACCGGCATCTACGGCTACCCGATCGACTTGGCGGCGCAGGTTGCGGTTCGCACCGTGCGCAGCCATCTCGCGCAGTTTCCCGAGTTGGAGGAGGTGGTGTTCTGTTGCTTCTCGCCCAGCGATCTGGCGGTCTACGAAAGGGCGATCCATGGACCAGCAAGCTGAATCCTGGCCGGTGCGCACGATGCTGCTCTTGAACTTCAAATCACGCGAGCCCGAGCTGGCGAAGGCCGCGGCTGCATCGACCTTCCTCGAGGGTGCGCTTGAGTTGCTGATGGCCCTGTTCTCGTGACCCGGAGGCAAACATTGCCGTCCATCGAATTCTGGGGCGACCTGCTGCGCGATCGTTCAGAGGCGGACGTGATCTCGTTCATTCGCCAGCAGCCTGAACTGGTGAACGCGCCGGATGCCGTGTTGTCCGAGTACGCGCTGGAGCAAGCCGTCTTCTTCGAAATGCGCGAGCTGGTGCAAGTGCTGCTCGACCTGGGCGCGAATCCTGATCAATTGAACGACCAGGGCTGCCTGGCACTCCACACGGCCATCGAGTTGTTCGAGCGTTCGCCGAAAGTCGCGTTGCAACTGGTCGACGTTCTGCTGGCTCGCGGCGCCGATCTCGAAGCCAGAGGGTATCCAGACTTCACCGCGCTGCATCGGGCCTGCGCGGTGAATGCCATTCCCATCGCGATGATGCTCATCGAGCGAGGTGCCAGCCTGACGGCTGCAGCGGAAGCGTGGGTGGATGGCGGGCGCACGCCGCTCGACGTGGCGTGGACCCATCGATACCAGGAGCTTGCGTCGCTGCTGCAGAGCCGAGGTGCAAAGAGCGTCGATGATCTTCCGACACCCTGACCCTTCCGGTTCCGTCCCACTTCTTGATCCCGACAACCATGGCAGCCAACTTTGCATTCAAGTGCAGCAATTGCGAAGAGATCCACGAGGGCTCTCCGAGCATCGGCTATCGAATGCCCGACCCGTACGCATCCTTGTCGGAGGAGCAGAAGGCGACGATGGGAGAACTGAGCAGCGACTTCTGCACCATCACGCATGAGGACAGAACCGACCGATTCATCCGCGCCGTGCTGGAGGTGCCGATTCACGGGATCGAGGAGCCGTTCCTGTGGGGCATCTGGGTGTCGCTGAGCGAGAAGAGCTTCAACCGCTATCTCGAAACCTACGATGAGCCCGTCGACGGAGACTGCTTCTTCGGCTGGGTCTGCAACGGGATTCCGGACTACCCGTACGGCGAGTCGAGGTCGGCCGATATCGTGGTGCAGCCCGGAGGTCAGCGACCCAAGGTCATTCTCCACCGTGGCGAACACGACCGCGATCCGTTGGTCATTGATCAAACTCGTGGAATTTCCATTGCCCGAGCACAGGAAATTGCGGAACATGTGTTCCATCGGGACTGAGCCGGTCCAAGCACGGAATTCATCGAGGAGCGCACATGGGAGCATGGTCTGTCGATCCCTTCGGAAATGACGACGCCGCGGATTGGGCCTACGAGCTTGAAGAAGCCGACAGCCTCGCTCCCATCGAAGAAGCGATCGACGCCGTGCTTTCGTCCGGCGACGACTACCTGGAAGCGCCGGTAGCTTCCGTGGCCATCGCGGCCATCGAGGTCCTGGCCAGACTGGGAGGCGGCTCCGGCGAGAAGACCTCGTACACGGAAACTGCTGACAAGTGGGTGGCCGAGCACCCACTCAAACCATCGGTGGAACTGGTGGACAAAGCGCAGGCCGCAATCGCCCGCATCCTTGCCGAGAATTCCGAGCTGGCGGAGCTCTGGCAGGAGAGTGATGAATACGATGCCTGGCAGGCTTCGGTCGAAGATCTGCGAGTGCGAGTCGGCGCCTGACTCTCACGGCTGTCTGACGGATCGGCTCAACCAGCTCCGTCGATCGAATTTCTCGGCTTCTCCGGTCGATTCTGCACCTCATCGCTCGTCGTCCCAGCATCACCTCACCTTGGAGACGCCCATGAGCACACAGCCGCCCCTCCGCCCCGCCAAGGACCTCGCCCAGTCCAAGCGCCGCTTCCCCGGCGAGACCCCCGAGTACCGCGCTGCCCGCAACGCCCTGCTCGAACAGGAGATCGAGCTGCGCCGCCTGAACGAGCGCGTCGCCGCGCAGCGCCGCGCGCTGCCGCCGGGCGGGGTCGTGCCGCACGACTATCGCTTCGACGGCGTGCAGGGCCCGGTCACGCTGTCGCAGCTGTTCGGCGAGCACGACACGCTGGTCACCTACAACTTCATGTACGGCCCGCAGCGCAAGCGGCCGTGCCCGATGTGCACCTCGATGCTCAGCGCGTTCGACGGCGAGATGCCCGACATCCTGCAGCGCGTGTCGTTCGCGGTGATCGCGCGCGCGCCGCTCGACCGCATCGTCGCTTTCAAGAAGGAACGCGGCTGGCGCCACCTGCGCCTGTACTCGTCGGGCGGCAACGACTTCAACCGCGACTATGCCGACGAAGACCCGGCCAGCGGCTCCGACAACGCCGGCTTCAACGTCTTCACGCGCCGCGACGGCGTCATCCGGCACACCTGGGGCGACGAGATGGGCCCGGAGAGCGCCGACCCCGGCCAGGACCCGCGCGGCGCGCCCGAGGTGATGCCGATCTGGATCGTGCTCGACATGACGCCGGGCGGCCGCGGCACCGACTGGTACCCGGAACTCGACTACCCGAAGCGCTGAGGCTTCGGCGGCCGCACGCAGAGCGCAGAATGCCGGATGCGCCTGTCGAGCTTCATTCACGCCAACATCGATGCCATCCTGCGGGATTGGGTCGCTTTCGCGGCCAGCCAGATGCCTGCCGCGGCCAGCATCGACGAGGCGGGCCTGCTCGACCACGGCAGGTTGATCCTGCAGGAGATCGCCGAAGACATGCGCCGTCCGCAAGACGACGACGAGCGGCAAGCCAAATCGGAAGGCCAGAGCGACACGCCCGACCTCGCCCGAAGCGTCCCGTCGCGCAGCCATGCCCGGCAGCGCGAGCGACAGGGGTTCGAGGTGGAGCAGATGGTGGCCGAATACCGTGCGCTGCGGGCGACGGTGTTGAGGTTGTGGAGCGCTTCCCCGGGCGAGGCACAGGTTGCCCGCGATCTCGACGACGTGACGCGCTTCAACGAGGCGGTAGACCAGGCCATCGCGGAGTCGCTGAGCGTTTTCGTGCTGGAAGTGAACCGCACGCGCGACCTCTTTCTCGGGATGCTGGGTCACGACCTGCGCGGTCCCCTCAGCACGATCTCGGCCTATGCGGCGCTGGCGCTGCGCACCCGCCCCGACGATGCGCCGCAACTCGCCGTGGTGCAGCGCAGCGTCGGCCAGATGAAGGCCCTGCTGAACGACCTGGTCGAGTACACGCGCCATCGCCTGGGGTCGGGTCTGCCCGTCAGTCCGGCGCCGCTTCATCTCGACAAGTTCGCCCAGAACACCTTGCAGGAAATCGATGCGATCACCCCCGGTCGAGTCCTGCAGTTGACGGTGCTGGGCGATCTGCAGGGCGAATGGGACGCGCGGCGCCTGCATCAGGCCTTGTCCAACCTGGTGTTCAATGCCTTGAAGTACGGATTCCCCAGCTCGCCGGTCCGCGTCATCCTGGATGGCACACGCACCGATGAAGTCCTGCTGGCCGTCGAGAACCACGGCAAACCGATTCCGGCCGACCTGCTGCCCAGCCTCTTCGATCCGCTGGTGCGCGCCGGCAGCGATGATGACGATGCCGACTCCCAGGTGGCCGGCGCCAATCTCGGCCTCGGGCTGTACGTCGTCCGCGAGATCGCGCTGGCCCACGGCGGCACGGTGGAGGTCTCGTCAGACGAAGACGCCACGCGCTTCGAGCTTCGCTTGCCGCGCATCTGTGTGCGCCGCAACGGCGAAAGTCCGACTCCTCCCCGATCTGCATGATTCGCGACGGCGTCGCCGGTGCCGGTTGTCACGCCGCGCCGATGTCGACGGCGATCTTGCCGCGCGCCGGCCCGCCGGCCCCGCCCATCAGCGCGTGGGCCGCGTTCACCTCGGCCAGCGTGAAGCGGTGCGGGTCGAGCATCGGCCGCAGCGTTCCTTCGGCCGCCAGCCGCGCGGCGTGGCCGAGGATCTCGCCGTGGCGCTCAAGTCCTTCGCCGGTCAGCAGCGGCAGCAGCGTGAACACGCCGGAGTAGGTGGCGCCCCGGAACGACAGCGGCGCCAGCGCATGCGTGCCCCAACCGAGGCTGCTGACGACGTGGCCGGTGTAGCGGCGCGCGGCGATGAACGATGCATCGAGCGTGGTGCCGCCCACCGTGTCGAACACGATGTCGAAGCCCGCACCGGCGGTTGCCTCGGCCACGTAGCGCTCCACCGGCGTCGCGGTGTGGTCGATCGGCGTGGCGCCGAGCCGGTGGATCGCGTCGATCTGCGCCGCTGTGCCGGTGGCCCAGACGTCGGCGCCGTGCGCACGTGCCAACTGCACGGCGATGTGCCCGACGCCGCCGGCCCCGCCATGCACCAGCACGCGGTCGCCGGGCTTCACCCTCGCCCGATCGACAAGCCCTTCCCATGCGGTGATCGTGACCAGCGGCAGCACCGCCGCCTCGCGCGGTGACAGCGCGGCCGGCCGCAGCGCCAGCAAGCGCGCATCGACCGCGATGAAGCCGGCCAGCGTGCCCGCATGCCCGCCGACGCCGCCGACCATGCCGAACACCTCGTCGCCCGGCTTCAGCTGCGACACGCCCGCGCCGACGGCGCGCACGGTGCCGGCCATGTCGATGCCGAGCACTGCCGGCAGCGGCTGGCGTGCATGGGCCGCCTGGCCGGCGCGGATCTTCGCGTCGAGCGGGTTCACGCCGCTGGCCCGGACCTCGACGAGGACCTGGCCGGCGCCGACCGAGGGCACCGGCAGCTCGCGCACGACGAAGGGCGCGCCGGGCGCGTCGGCGAAGGCGGCAGTGGTGGTGGAAGGGAGGTGGAAGGTCGACATGGCTGTTCTCCGGTGATCGATGCAGCCAGTCTGGTCCATTCACAAACGTTCTTCAATCGACAAGAATGCACGTGGTTCATGCAAATGTGAATGCGAGGTCGAGATGGAATGGAGCGACGTGAAGGTGTTCCTCGCGGTGGCGCGCGAAGGCTCGCTCGGCGGTGCCGCGCGGCGCATTGGGCAGACGCAGCCGACGATGGGTCGGCGGCTGCGCGCGCTCGAAGACTCGCTCGGCCAGCGGCTGTTCCAGCGCGGCAGCGCCGGCTTCGTGCTGACCGAGGAAGGTCAGTCGGTGCTGCAGCATGCGCAGCGCATCGAGGAAGAAGCGCTGGCGATCGAGCGCCGCCTGGCCGACGGGCAGGTGGCGCTGAGCGGGCTGCTGCGCATCTCGTCGTCGGACTGGTTCGGCGTGCACGTGCTCGCGCCATGGTGCGCCGAGTTCATGGACCTGCACCCGGAGGTGACGATCGAGCTGATCACCGACAGCCGGCTGTTCAGCCTGGCGCGCCGCGAAGCCGACCTGGTGTTCCGCATCGCGCCGTTCAGCGAACCCGAGGTGGTGCAGCGCCGCTTCATGCACCTCGACTACGGGCTGTACGTCGCGAGCACGCACAAGGGGCCGCTGCCGCGGCGCGGCAAGGGCCTGCGGCTGGTGACGATGGACAGCGCCTTCGACGACATGCCCGACGTGGCCTGGCTCAAGCGCAGCTTCCCCGAGGGTCGCACGGTGTTCGGCAGCAACAGCCGCGAGGCGCAGGCACGCCTGTGTGCCGCCGGTGCCGGCGTGGCGGTGCTGCCGTGCGCGTTGGCGGCGGGCATGCCCGGCCTGCGGCGTGTTGCGCGGGCAGAGCCACCGCCCGGCCGCGAGGTCTGGGCGGGCTACCACCAGGACCTGCGCAACGCCGGCCGGCTGCGCGCGTTCCTCGAGTTCGTGGTGGCGAAGGCGGCGGCCTGACGCTCAGGGGCGCGGCGCCGGCTGCGTGTTGACGAACAGGCACAGGAAGGCCGTCAGCAGCGCGAGGCCGATGTGCAGGCCGTAGACCACGTCGAAATCGCTGCGTTGCACCACGCCATGGCCGAGCAGCAGCACCGTGATCGCGACGCCGATCACCGCGCCGATCTGGCGCGTGGCCTGGTTGACCGCGCTGCCGACTGCGTAGTGCTGCGCCGGCAACTTGCTGACGGCCGCACCGGACAGCGAGGGCAGCACCATGCCGACGCTCGCGCCGCTGAGGAACAGGCCGGGCAGCCAGTGCGTCAGGTAGGCGGGCTCGAGGCCGGGCACCAGCATGAACCACAGGCCGGCGGCCGCGTAGAGCAGCGCACCGCCGACCAGGAAGGGCCGGTGGCCGAGCCGCCCGGCGAGGCGGCCGGTGATGATGGCGACCGGGATCACGGTGAGCGGGCCCGGCGCGATGGCGAGGCCGGCCTGCGCCTGGCTGTAGTGCCACACGGTGTTCATGTAGAAGAAGAATGCGAAGAACATCATCGCGAACGCGATGCCGAAGGCCAGCGTCGCGGCGTTGACGGCGCTGTAGGTGCGGTGGCGGAACAGGCCGAGGTCGACCAGCGGATCGCGCACCCGGCCGGCCCAGATCACGAACGCGACCAGCGCGATCACGCCGGTGCCGGCGGCGGCGATCAGCTGCGCGCGCGTCCAGGCCGGGGATTCGGATTCGACGATGGCCAGCGCGATCGCGCCGACCGCGACGATCAGCAGCGCCATGCCGACCGCATCGACCTTGCGCCGTGTGGCCCCGCGCGGCGATTCGCCGAGCAATGCGGCACCGCGCCACAGCGACAGCGCGCCGATCGGCAGGTTGATGAAGAAGGCCCACGGCCAGCCGATGGTCTCGACGACCAGCGAGCCGAGGCTCGGCCCGACCGCGGCCGCGAAGCCGGCGACGGCACCCCACAGGCTGACGGTCAACGCGCGTTTTTCTTGCGGGAAGGCGGCCAGCACGATCGACAGCGAGGCCGGCGTCAGCAGCGCCGCGCCGACGGCCTGCAGCACGCGCGCGGCGATCAGCCAGCCGACGCTGCCGGCCATCCCGCAGGCGGCCGAGGCGGCGATGAACACCGTGACGCCGAACAGGAAGACGCGCTTGCGGCCGTGCGTGTCGGCCAGCCCGCCGGCGGGGATCAGCATCGCGGCATAGACGACGGTGTAGGCGTTGAGCACCCACGACATGTCGGCCGCGGTGGCCTGCGGGAAGCCGGTGCGCAATGCGCCGAAGGCCGCGTACAGCATCGTGCTGTCGAGCGACACCAGGAAGGCCGCGACGCTCGCGACCCAGAAGACGGGCCACGGGGAGGTGCGCGGGGCGGGCGGCTCGATGGCGACGGGGGTGGCGATGCTCATGGGGACTTCCGGGGTGAGGTGGCGGTGTCGGGAGAGGGGGTGTCGTACTGCAGCAGCAGTGCCTGGCGCACGCCCGCCAGCATCGCGCGGCCTTCGGCGGTGTTGCCGAGCGCGCGGGCGATCTGCAACGAGCCGACCAGCGTGCCGGTGACCACGCTGGCGGCGGCGCGGTGCGCCTCGGGCAAGGCGGCGTTCACGCGCTCGATGAGGCGGCGCACGCGCAGCGCGGAGGCCTCGCGCACGAGGTCGGACTGGCGGGGCATGTCGGAACCGAGCGCGGCCACCGGGCAGCCGCTGTCCATCGACACGAGGTGGCGATCGGCGAGGTAGGCGTCGACCAGCGCGCGGAACGGGCTGACGCCCTTCGCGACGCGTTGCGCGGTGGAGCGCGCGACGCTGTCGGTGCTCTCGCGGCCGGCGCGTTCAAGCGCTTCGACGAGCAGCGCGTCGCGCGACTCGAAGTGCGCATAGAAGCCACCGTGCGTGAGCCCGGCGTCCTTCATCACGTCGGCGACACCGAGGCCGGCATAGCCGTGGCGGCGGATCGCGCGGGCCGCGGCTTCGACGATGCGCTCGTGGGTCTCTTCCTTGCGGGTGTTGGCGGGGCGTGCCATCCGTGGCTCCATTAATATGACGTGCATCATATTCATGTTCGCCGGTTTGTGCTTGCGGGCTCATTCGCAGGTCGGCGCGGCAAAGGCGCGGGTGGGCAGGCTGTGGCGCGCCGGACGGTGCGGTCCTCGCCCCTGGCGGGGCGAAGACTTCCCTCCGCTGGCTGGATTCATGGCCCGTCGCCGAAACTCCCGCCACTCACTTCGTTCGTTGTGGTCAAACAGTCGGCGACAGTCAGTTCACGAAGCGTGCTGCGCACGCGGGCCATGAATCCAGCCAGCTCCGGCGCCCCGTCCCTATTGGCGCTCCACAGCCTGCCCACCCGCGCCTTTGTAGAACCGGTGGCTTTGTGCGAAGAGTCTGCGCAGGCTAGACGGGACTTCGATACCTCAGTCCGAACGGTTGGTGGTACGCCTACGTCGAACACTCACTACCCGTTCGGGCTGAGGTATCGAAGCCTGCGCCGGTCTTCTTCGTGGAGTCGGCCCCCAGGCCGACCGCCCCAGCATGAGCCCCCAGCCCCTCACGCCACCCGCCCCGCCAAGCCGCAAGAAAGCAGCAGCGGAAGTTCACCAGCCTGACATTCCGAAGCTGCGGCTCCAGGCCAGTTCGACCAGCGGAGTCGCCTTGTTCCCACGCAGCGGCTGCATCGCTCCCGCACCAAGACGCCATTCGCTGCGCGGCGTTGCGGCCCAGCCGGCCCACAACACGCTCTGCAGGATCGCGCCGCCGGCCGTGGCAACACCGCCGCCGCCGGCTGCACCCGCCAGCGCCTCGATGCCGACTCGCACCGGCGTGCCCGGCCGGCTGGCGATGCCGGCACCGATCAGCCCGGTTGAATAGGCGCCGGCATGTCCGGCGTAGGCGCTGTGCGCCTGGCCGCTGACGTAGACATGGTCGTCGACATAGCGGTTCAGCTTCAGCCCGATCGTGTCGAGCGACTGGCGGCTGCCATCCTGGCGCAGCACGCGGGCATGGTGCTGCAGTACGGCGGCCCATTCGGTGCGCACCACGCGCGGCGGCGTGTTGCGGCCGTCGTGGCCGGGTTCCAGGTCGATGCCCAGCCACAGCTGGGCCTGGCGCGCGCGCAGGTCGCCGTTGGCGGCGCGGATGCGGCCGTACTCGCCGCCGATCGTCCAGCCGGGCAGGGGGCTCCATTCCAACGTGCCGGTGGCCTTGCCGATCAGGCCGCCCCCGGTCGGCACGGCACCGCCGCCGCCGAGCCCGCCCGCCACCCGCAGGCCGGCCCGCCACGTGGGCAACACCACCGGAAACGGCGCGAAGCTTGCACCGACCGTGCCGAGGATCTCCATGTAGCCGGCCGCATCGCCCTTGGCCGCGGCCGCCGATTCGAGGCCCCACGACCAGCCGTTGGCGAATCGGCTTTCCGCGCGTGCGCCGGCCAGGCCGGCTGTCGGGCGCGGCGCGCCATCGAAGCGGTACGCGGTGGCGGTCAGCGCCATGCGGTCGAAGCCGAGGCCGGTGATGCCGCTCGACGCGCTGGCCGCGCCGCCATGTTCTCCCGCCAGGTGCGCGAAACCGCCGCGCCACGCGAGGGCCAGCCCGAATTGCTGGCTCTTGATCTCGCCGCTCGGGAAATTCACGGCTGACGCCGAGAGCCCCAGTTGCAACGACGAACCGATGTCCCTCATCACCGTCAGCGCAGGCCGCAGCATCAGGCCCGAGCCGACCGGCGCCGAGGCGCCACCACCGCCGCCCGCATACAGGCCCGTGGCCAGCGTCCAGCCGGGGCTGAACTGCCAGCGGTGCTGCACCTCGATGCCGGCGACGAACAATCCACCGCGCTGCCCGGTGGCAGCGCCATACACCGCCGGCCCGAAGGCCCAGCCGGAGCCGGCGTCGAACAACAGCGATCCGCCCACCAGGCCCATGCGCTCGCCCTGCGGCAGCCGCACCCGCTCGTAGCCGAACAGCGTGATGGTGGGGATCGGCGCATCGGCACCGTCGCGGCCACCTTCGTCGCCGCCGTCGGGTTCCGCCTGGGCCACACCGGCTGCCAGCAGCGCGCCGGCGAGCGCCGCCGCGCTGCGAAAACGCCGCCGGATCAAGCGAGTTCGCGCTCGAGCCAGGTCGCCGCGCTGTCGGCCGTCAGCCGGAACCCGGCCTCGACGCGCTTGCGGGCCACTTCCTGGCCATCGGCATTGCGGGCCGCCAGCATTGCGTAGGGATCGTCATCGTCCGGCACGATGTCGAGCGTCACGACGATCTCATGGGCGCCGCTGCCGATCCATATCTTCTTGTGCAGCCGCGCCGCCAGTTGCTGCTCATGCCGGCGCCGCACTTCATGCGCGGTCTTGACCAGCGTGTGGAAGGCGGGGGCATCGAGCGGCTTCGGGTTCTTCTTGTCGCGGCCCATCGTCCAGGGGCCGATCAACGCAGGCTCGGCCTCGCCGCGCAGCGTCATCGAGACGGCCCAGCCGTCGTCGTCTTCGTTCTTGATGACCTGGGCGATCCAGGCCTCGTCTTCCCAATGGCGCGCTTCCTGGATCAGCGCGGGTTCGTCATCAACAGAGCTCAGGGTGTCGGACATGACAGCGGGATGGTGAAGGGATTGGGGGCGTACTGTATAGGCGTACAGCCATCAAGTCGAGTGCTGCGACGTTTGTTGCGACGCCTGCTGGATCACCCACGCCTGGAACACCCGCAGCGCCTGCGTCGGCGCGCGTGACTTCAGCCGCGTGATCCAGTAGCGCCCGAGCGACACGCCGAGCGCGAACGGCTGCACCAACCGCTCGGTGCGCAGCTCCTCGCCGAACATCGCCGGCGGCAGCAGCGCGACACCGATGCCCTGCGCGGCGGCCGCCGCCATCGCGATCGACGAATCGAACACCGGCCCGCGCAGCAGCGGTGTCTCGATGCCGGCGGCCGCGCACCAGCGCGCCCATTCGTCGGCGCGGTACGAGCGCAGCAAGGTCTCGTCGGCGAGCGCGGCCGGCGTGCGCAGCCGCCGCGCCAGCGCCGGCGCGCACACCGGCGACAGCGGGGCCTCCAGCAAGGGCTTGGCCTCGGTGCCGTGCCAGGCGCCATCGCCGAAGCGGATCGCGCAGTCCAGCCCCTCGGCGGCCAGGTCGACGCGGTTGTTGTTCGTCATCAGCCGCAGGTCGATGGACGGCTGGTCGCGCCGGAAGGCCGCGAGCCGCGGCAGCAGCCAGCCGACCGCGAAGGTGCCGACCACCGCCACCGTCAGCACCTCGCGGTGCAGGCCGCCTTCGAACTGCTCCAGCACCAGCCGCATGCGCTCGAAGCTCTCGCTGAGCATCGGCAGCAGCGCGCTGCCCTCGTCGGTCAGCGCCAGGCCGCGCGGCAGGCGGCGGAACAGCGAGACGCCCAGGCGCTCCTCGAGGTTCTTGACCTGCGCGCTGACGGCGTTCTGCGTCACGCACAGCTCCAGCGCGGCGCGCGTGAAGCTCAGGTGGCGCGCCGACACCTCGAAGGCGCGCAAGGCGTTCAGCGGAAGTTGCATGGCCCAGATTATCTGGGGGTTCGCCCCCGAAAGCAGTGTTTGAGCGATGGCCGTGCGCTCGCTATCGTGCACGCTCCCAACCGACACGCCCTGAGGATTCCCCGATGCAAAGAAGACAGTTCAACGGCGCGCTCGCGCTGTCGCTCGGCACCGCAATGCCGTTCGCCTGCGCCGTGATGCCGGCCGTGGCCGCCCAGAAAAATTGGGAGCAGGGCGCCGATGCGCGCTGGGCCGCGATCGAAGCCGACGCCGGCGGCCGGCTCGGTATCGCGGTGCTCGACACCGGCAGCGGCCGTGTCGACGGCCACCGCCTCGACGAGCGCTTCCCGATGTGCAGCACCTTCAAGTGGCTGGCCGCGTCGCTGGTGCTGCAGCGCGTCGACGCCGGGCTCGAGCGGCTGGACCGGCGCATCGCCGTGCGCCGCGAGATGCTGATCGCGAACTCGCCCGTCAGCGAGCAGCATGTGGGCGGCGACGGCATGAGCATCGCCGAGCTGTGCGAGGCAGCGGTGCTGGTCAGCGACAACGCCGCGGCCAACCTGTTGCTCGCGAGCTTCGGCGGGCCGCCCGCGATCACGCGCCATGCACGCTCGCTCGGCGACACGAAGACGCGGCTGGACCGCACCGAACCCGCGCTGAACGAGGCCCGCCCCGGCGATCCGCGCGACACGACGACACCGCGCTCGATGGCGACCGCGCTGCGCAGCGCCTTGCTCGGCACGGCGCTCTCCGACGCGTCGCGCGCCCGGCTCGTCGCGTGGATGGAAGCGGTGCGCACCGGCACCGACCGGCTGCGCGCCGGCCTGCCGCCCGACTGGCGCGTCGCCGACAAGACAGGCACCGGTGCGCGCGGCAGCACCAACGACGTGGCCGTGGTCTGGCCGCCGAATCGTGCGCCGTTGGTCATCACCGCCTACCTGACCGACAGCAAGGCGGATGCGAAGCGCCGCAATGCCGCGCTGTCGGCGGTGGCGCGGGAGGCCGCCACCCGGGCCGCCTAAGTTGCAGCGAGTGCGGGGAGTACGCGGCCCGCGGCCAGCATCGCGTCGATCGCCTGCACGCTCACCGGCTTGCTGTACAGGAAGCCCTGTGCGAAATCGCAACGCTGCGCGGCCAGGAAATCGCGCTGCGCCGCCGTCTCGACCCCTTCGGCGACGACGGTCAGCGACAGGCTGTGCGCCATCGTGATGATGGCCGACGCGATCGCCGCGTCGTCGCTGCTGTCCGGCAGGTCTTTCACGAACGCGCGGTCGATCTTCAGCTTGCCGATCGGCAGGCGCTTCAGGTACGCGAGCGACGACAGCCCGGTGCCGAAATCGTCGACCGCCACCTGGATGCCGAGCGCACGCACCGCCTCCAGCTGCGCGACGTTGCTCGCCAGGTCCTCGACCATCGAATGCTCGGTGATCTCGATCTGCAGCGCGCGCGGGTCGGCCCCCGAGGCGCGCAGCGCGGCATCGATCTGCGCCTGGATGCCGCGGCGGATCTGCAGCGCCGAGACGTTCACCGCGACGTGCAGCCGGTGGCCGCCGTCGTGCCAGCGGCGGATCTGCAGGCACGCGGCATGCAGCACCCACTGGCCGATGTCGACGATCAGGCCGCTCGATTCGGCGATCGGGATGAACTCGACCGGCGACACCATGCCGAGCTGCGGATGCTCCCAGCGCAGCAGCGCCTCCACGCCGACCAGCCGCTGCGTGGCGAGGTCGACGATCGGCTGGTACAGCAGGCGCAGCTGGCGGTGCGAGACGGCCTCGCGCAGGTCGGCCTCGAGCTGCACGCGGCGCGTGGTGTCGTTCAGCATGCGGGGGTGGAACACCGCGAAGGTGTTCTTGCCCATGCGCTTGGCCTCGTACATCGCGGTGTCGGCGGCCAGCACCAGCGAGGCTGCGTCGACCGCGTCGTTCGGGTACAGCGCGACGCCGGCGCTGCCGCGCGCCCGCAGCAGCTGCGCGCCGACGGCCAGCGGCTCGTCGAAGGCGCGCATCGCCGCGTTCGCGAGCGCCTGCAGCTGCACCGGGTCGACGACGCGCGGCGACAGGATCACGAACTCGTCGCCACCGAAGCGGAACGCGATGTCGGTCGGCCGCATGAACTTCGTCAGCCGCCCGGCCAGCGCGCGCAGCAGCTCGTCGCCGACGCCGTGGCCGAGCGTGTCGTTGACGAGCTTGAAGTCGTCCAGGTCGAGCAGCAGCAGGCCGAAGCCCTCGCTGGTGCGGCCGACGGTCGCGATCAGCCGCTGGATCTGCTCGTTGGCCGCATGCCGGTTCGGCAGCCCGGTGACCGGGTCGTAGTGGGCGAGGTAGTCGAGCCGTTTCTCGGTGCCTTCGATCTGCCGGCGGATGCCGATCGCGAGCGCATAGGCGAGCGCGAACGACACCAGGCTGACCAGCAGCGTGATCGCGACGAAGGCCGCGACGCGCTCGTACAACACGCGCAGGCTCGCGCTCACCAGCACATGGCCGACCACGCGGTCGCCCTCGCGCACCGGCACGCGCACGTGCAGGTGGTTCCCGGCGAAGCGATGGCCTTCGGTAGCGAGGGCCGGCGGCGCGGCGTCGACCCGCTGCGTGCGCTGGCCGGGCGCGCTGTAGGCGGCGAGCTGGCGGTCCTGCAGGTCGAGCAGCGATGCGCGCTCGATGCCCACCGACGATTGCAGGCCGGAGAGCGTCTGCGCCGCGGCGCCGCTGTCGCCGAACAGCACCGCGGCCGAGCTGTTGTCGGCCACGATGTGCGCCTGCGCGGTGAGGTCGTCGACCATCGCGCTGCGCAGCGAGAAGTACACGTAGGCGTCGAAGCTCAGGCCCGCCAGCAGCAGCGCGGTGCTGACGCTGAGCGCCACCGCGCGCATCAGCCGGCGCCCGAGCTGCGGCCCGGGCTGCACGCGGAACGGGTCGCGGCGGCGTTCGGCGTCGGTCATGCGCTCGGTCGACATGCGGTCATTCCGTGACGCGGCGCGCCACGCGCAGCAGTTTCGAGCTGACCTGCAGGCGCGACTGGCGGACGGTGGCGAGGTCGATGTCGAAGCGCACGCGGTCGCCATCGCGGTGCAGCATGACGGCCGCGGCGATCGACGGCGCGGCGTCGCCGTCGGCGATCAGCAGCGTGCCGACCGGCGGGCGCTCCGGCGCGTTCGACGGGCTGTCCAGCAGCGCCGCATGGCAGGCCGACCAGCTG
>NZ_JBFULV010000035.1:0-63276 GCF_054049715.1 Rhizobacter sp. P5_C2
GGCCTTGTACTGCTTGCCCTGGTAGCTGACGACCTGGCCGACGTTGTAGGTGATGCCTTCGGTCCAGGCCGCGCAGCTCGTCGGGGCCGGGGCGGGTGYGGGTGCCGGGGCGGGCGTCGGAGCCGGTGCCGGAGCGGGCGTGGGAGCCGGTGCGGGGGCCGGCGTCGGCGCGGGAGCAGGAGCGGGTGCAGGCGACGGAGCCGGTGCATTCGACACCGGGATCAGCGCCCACTTCTGGTTCGCGTTGACGCTGCAATCCCACTGCTGGATGCCAGCGCCCGGAGCGCTGTTCCAGTCCTTCACGTCGACGCACTTGCCGCTGTTCACCGCCTGCAGGCGCACCGTGCCGGTGGAGGCATCGGCGAGCTGCGCGAAGCGCTGGTTCGAGCCGCCGCCGTTGGCCCATTGCTGGATCAGCGCGCCGTTGGCGGTCGACACATCGGTCACGTCGAGCGAGCGGCCGCTGTTCAGGTTGACGATGCGGTAAGTGCCGCTGGTGTCGGGCACGAACGAGAACACCTGCGAGGCGGTGCCGGTGCAGTTCTGCTGCACGACCTTGGCGCCGTCGGCGGTGCTGCCACCGGCGATGTCCAGGCACAGGTTCGAGAACGAGGACTTGACGGTGTACTGCTTGGCGGTCGGTGCCGGTGCGGGCGCCGGTGCCGGCGAGGGGGCGGGGGCCGGTGCGGGCGGGTTCGAACCCTTGGCCGCGGCGAAGGCCTGCCAGTACTCGTAGTCGCGGGTGTTCGTGCGGCTGAAGTCGTCCTTGCTGCCCGAGCCCACGCGGTCGCGCTGCGCGGCCCAGTACGCCAGCAGGCCGATGCCCTTCTGCTTCGCGAAGTTGGCGACGACCACCGCGTCGGCCGGCGTGAAGATCTCGGACGGCTCGTCGTTCTGGCCGATCATCGGCGTGATGCCGATCATCCCCCAGAGCTGCGCGTCGGTCTTCGACGGGTAGATGCCCTTCAGCTGGTTGAAGGTCGACTGCGCGGCCGAGACGGACAGGTCGCCCATCTTCTTGCCGCCGCTGTAGTAGGTGCCGAAGTCCATCGTCATGATGTTGACCATCGACACCGTGACGCCGGCGCTCACGGCACCCTTGATCAGCTCGAGCGCCTTCGGCGGCAGGCCGCCCGGCTCGGAGCTGGTGCGGAACGGATCCACCGGCAGCGTGAACGAGGTGTACAGATCGGGGTAGATGCCCTGCAGCTGCTTGATGGCCGCGTTGCGCACGCCGTTCAGGCGCGTGTCGCCGAGCTGGCTGCCCTCGATGTCCCAGTCGATCGAGCGGGTGCCGTGCGTGTCGAACAGCTGGCGGATCAGCGTGACGAGGTTGGCGGTCGAGCAGACCGATTCGAGGTAGGTGCCGCTGGCGCCGCCGAAGGACAGGATCACCCGTCCGCCGCTGTTGATGTAGGCCTTGACGTCGGCCTTCACCGACGCGTTGTTCATCGTGGCATCCATGCCGCCGCTGAGGGCGCAGGCGCCGTTGTTCGAGATCGCGAAGGCGATCGTCATGCCGTCCATGCCGGCGCGCGATTTCGCTTCGGTCAGGTTCTTGAACTTGTAGTCGGTGCTGTTGAAGCCCCAACCGAAAAAGTATGGCGCGACGATCGTGTCCGCATGCGCCATCGACGTGGCGGCCACACCGGCGGCGAGCGCGAGCGCGCTCAGCTTGAATCTGTTCATGGTTCCCAACCCTCTCGCGGCCTGGGCGCTGCGGTGCCCGGCCCTGCCTTGTTGATTCGATCTCGCGTCGACATGCTGCGCGGGCCGCCGCGAGGGCCTTGCTGAGGTTGCGTTCCGTCAAAGTGGAAACGCTTCCACAAGACCAATTGAAGCACCCTTGGTCATCAGACAAACGAGGGTAAACCCTTACGCAACACCACGGCAAGGTGTCGAGTTGTGTGCAAAGTTGCAGCTTTCACTGCACTCATCGGGTGCGCAGCGAGGCATCCATTCGCGATTTCGATGGGCGCGCCGAACGTCTGGTATTAATTTGGTCTCGTGACGAAACCGAAGGCTGGCGGCCTCGAAACCCGATGGTTTCAGAACACCGTGCCGTCGCTTTCGATCACGAGCGGTGGGCTGCCGTCGCGCAGTTCGCGAGCCATGGCGCGGCCTGCAGCCCAGGTGCCGCCTTCGAGGATGCAGGCGAGCGGCATCTCGGTGACGGTCTTGCCGAGGCGGTGGCGCACCAGCGGCGCCAGCTCGTCGATCAGCGCGACGGTGAGCGCGCGCCATTCGATGATGGCTTCATCGCCGGTTGTATGACGACGCTGCGAGAAGCCCGGCTCACGCGGGACGATGACGCCGCTGTCGAGCAGCAGCCCGCCATTGCGGTATTCGGGCAGCCCGGTCAGGCCGTCGAGCTGGGTGACCGGCACGCCGGCCCACTCGAAGGGCTCGAGCAGCGAGTAGCAGAGCCACTGGCTGAGCTTGTGGAACGGCACCCAGTCGGCACCTCCACCACTGCCACCGGCGAGTGGGTGGCGCCAGCAGTCGCCGAGCGGCACGCCGTCGAGTTCGTTGCCGGCCAGCCAGATGCCGCTCAGCGTGTCGAGCAGGGCCTGCAGCAGCTGCGGGGCCGTGAGCGGCGCCTGGTGCGACTTCAGCGCGAGCCGGTCGAACAGCGCACCGGGACGGCCTTCGGCGCCGAAGCTCGCGTGCTGCACCTGCATCGCCTCGCCCAGCCGGCGCAGCAGCAGCGTGCGGCCGTCGAGGCCGATGAGCGGGTTGTCTTCGCGCACCTGGAACATCGCGGCGAGTGCGCCGGCATCGAGCCGCAGCAACGCCGCCGCGTCCACGCGCAGCGGCTGCGCAGGATCGCTCGAGAACAGCCCGTGCATGAAGCCGCGGAAGCTCGCGACGCCCAAGCCTTCGGAACGGCTGAAGGTCTGCCCGCTGGCCGCTTCGGCATAGCGCCACGTGGCGCCGGCGCCAGCATCGAGCAGCACGCTGACCACCGTGAGGTCGATGCGCGCACGCGCCTGCGCCGCGGCATCGAGCCCGGCGAGTCGCGCATCGAGTTCAGCCTTGCGGTCGACGCCACCGGCCTCGAAATGGCGCCAGCGGCTGTGGTACGGGATGCGCAGGTCGGGGTAGTTCTGCCGCGTGACCTGCTCGACGCGCTGCGCCGCGTCGGCCAGCTTCGCGTGATCGATCGTGAAGTTCGTGGAGCGCCCCTCGCCGACCGCCCGCAGGATGTTGGCGCAGCGCTCGCGGATGGTCGACGCCTGCCGCAGCTCGGCCACGGCAGGGCTAGACAAGGCCGCGCCCCTTGGTGGCCGCGAGCTTGATGTCGTCGGGCACGCTGCCGTCGGTGAAGTAGCCGGCGGCGATCTTGGCCTCGATCTCGACGCGCGCGTCGGCCGGCACCAGCTCGTCGGGGATCTTGACGCGCTCGCCGACGGCGATGCCGCTGCCGGTGATCGCGTCGTACTTGTCGTTGCTCATGCTGACGAGGCGGTGGATCTTCTGCACGCCGAGCCAGTGCAGCACGTCGGGCATCAGCTCCTGGAAGCGCATGTCCTGCACGCCGGCGACGCATTCGGTGCGCAGGAAGTACTTGTCGGCGCTGTCGCCGCCCACCTGCCGCTTGCGCGCGTTGTAGACGAGGAACTTGGTGACCTCGCCGAGCGCGCGGCCTTCCTTGCGGCTGTAGGCGATCAGCCCGACGCCGCCGTGCTGCGCACCGCGGATGCACTCCTCGATCGCATGCGTCAGGTAGGGCCGGCAGGTGCAGATGTCGGAGCCGAACACGTCGGAGCCGTTGCATTCGTCGTGCACGCGCGCGGTCAGCGTGACGCCGGGGTCGGCGAGGTCGCGCGGGTTGCCGAAGATGTAGAGCGTCTGCCCGCCGATCGGCGGCAGGAAGACCTCGATGTCGCTGCGCGTGACGAGCTCGGGGTACATGCCGCCGGTCTCCTCGAACAGGTGGCGGCGCAGGTCGCCCTCGCTGACGTTGAAGCGCTTCGCGACGCCGGGCAGCCACCACACCGGCTCGATCGCGACCTTGGTGACCACGGCCGAGCTGTCGTCCAGCAGCACCCGGCCGTCGACCTGCAGGCGCTGGAAGGCCAGCGCCTGCTTCACCTCGGGCAGGTGGATGTGGGCCTGGGTGACGGCGATGGTCGGGCGGATGTCGTAGCCCTGCGCAATGGGCCCGGCGAACACGTCGGAGACCGAGGCGCCCCACGGATCGATGGAGACCATCTTCGTCGCATCGCACCATTGCGGGTACGGGCCGATCAGGTCGGTGGGCGAGGTGTTGGTGAGGTCAGCGCGGTGGCCCTTCTTCAGGTTGCCGGCCGCGAGGGCGAGGGCCCGGTACACGCCATACGAGCCGCTGTGCGTGCCGATCACGTTGCGCTGGCTGCGGTTGGTGGTGGTACCGACGATCGGGCCGCGCTCGGCCGCGGTGGCGGCGCCCCAGTGGATGGCCGGCGCGCCGGACGGCCCCTGCTGGCCGGGGTGGGAGGTCAGGCGGATGTGCTTGGAGGGCTTCGGCTCGCCGGTGGAATCGGTTCGGGGCTCGAGACTCATCGCAGACGCTCCTGATGAAGACCGGGGGTCGATGGCGTCGAGGATACGACTTCGGTAACGCACATGGGAACCTGTTGGGCCATCGCGTTACTCAGCAGGTCATCCCATCAATCGCTGTACACGATGTTCAAAATCATCACCTCCCCTCGCAAATCCATCACGAGCGCGCTGCTCCAGACGAACGTGGCGCCGAAGCCGTCGAAGGTCGAAGCACTGCGCCGGCTCCCTCTGCCGCCGCAGAAGTTTGATGCGTCCTCCCTGCCACCGGGCTGCGTCAAGAGCTTCCTGCTCGACGGCGACGTGCCGGACAACGCAACGAGCCAGGCCGAAATCGCCCGCTTTTGCCTGAAGAACAAGCAATCTCAGGCCATGGCATGGCTGTTCCTGAGACTCGAGGACGTCGCGCCAGGAAAACAGCAATCGCTGCAGCTGGCCCACACCGATGAAGTGCCCCCCGAACAAAGGTTGACCGGCAAGGATGCGAAGTTTCTGGCCGCGTGGCTCGCCAAATGGATCGGATCGCTCCCGCTGTTGACCTCGGTCGACGTGAACAACAATTTCATTGGCAACGAAGGTGTCGAAGCTTTTGCCAAACTTCTGAAACTGAACCCGCCCCTGCAACACTTGAACATCGGTTCATCCGCAAGCTCGGGTCGAAGCATCAGGAAGGTCACGGAGGCTTTGATTCACAACACCACATTGCTCTCAATTAATTTGTCATTCAATGCTTGTGAGGATGGCGCGGTGTTCGGTCAATTGCTGGAACGCAACACCACGCTGCAGTCACTGGACATCTCCAACGTGCGCCCCCTGAAAGATGTTGCCGATGCCGATTTCGTCAAACCCATCGCTGACGGACTTGCCAAGAACAAAACGCTTCTGCACTTCGGCGGCGCGTACCTGCCGATAGCCGAGCAAATGCTCAACGTCCTTCGGTCCAACACGACACTCACGTCGATCAACCTGAATTCCGCGACGGATACTGGCTTCATCACGCGCCCAGAACTGCTGCAAGCGCTGCTGCGTCACCCATCGTTGAAGCGAATCCAGATCCACCGCTGCATCCTTCAAGAAGCCGGCATCAACGCCCTGCTCGCGTTGATCCGGAAACCAGGCCTCGAAGCGATCGACGTGTCCCATTGCGACCTGACCAAGGACACTGTGAAGAGGATTCTGGCCGAATTGCGCGACAGTCCGTCGATGCAACATGCCGACCTCTCGGGCAACACGCTGACGGGACAAGGGCGACGCATCGCAGAAGTACTCACACGCAACGAGAACCTGAGGTCGTTGCAACTGGCGGACGCGGAACTTTCAACCGAGGACCTGGTGGCCATCCTGCCCGCCGCGATTCGCCACGACAACCTGTTGGAGCTGGACCTTTCTGACAACAGCGACTTCACGCAGGCGCAGGCCAAGGCGCTGCAGGAGCGTCTTCTGTTGAACAAGTACCCGTCAACCGCGCAAGTGAAAAATGCGACCAACGCTCTCGACTTGCTTTTGAACCAAGAGAACGACCACAAGCTCCCCCCCGACCTCATAGGGCACCTCGTTGAGCTCATTGGAGCGATGGGTGCAACGGGCGCTGACACTCTCGACAGAATCGCTGCGACCCCCGGTCGACACCCGAAGGCCCCTACTTCGGAGTGACGCTCCAACATGCAGATCAAGGCAACTTCGGCCGGTGCGCCGCATCCGGCGCTGCGATCCACCCCTGCAGCTCCGCCACCCGCGCATGCTTCGGCGCCAGCCCGACGAAGGTCGCGTAGGCCTTCAGCGCCTTCGCGTCGTCGCCCGCCTGCAGCTGCGCATCACCGAGGTTCAGGTACGCCAGCGCCCGGCTGCCGTCCATCTCGATCGCACGCTCGAACCAGCGTGCCGCCTCGGCCGACTTGCCGCGCTTGAAGTAGACGAAGCCGAGGTTGTTGGCCGCCAGCGCGAACACCGGCTGCAGCTTCAGTGCCTCGGTGAACGCCGCCTCGGCCTCGTCGTAGCGGCGCTCACGGAACAGCGCCAGCCCGCGGTCGTTGGCGCGCTGCGCGGCCACGCGCGGGGCCACCGGCGCGGCAGCTGGCGTCGAGAGCTTGGTGTCGCCACCCTCCAGGTTCTTGATGACGACCTGCACGTCCTTCGCCGCGCCCTTGCCACCGGGCTGCAGTGCCGCCGTCTTCGCATCGTCGAGCCGCTTGTTGAGCTTGCTCGCGTCGGCGTCGAGCTGCGGCGAGTCCCCGCTCAAGGCCTCGCGGTCGGCCGGCAGCTCGAACACGAACTCGCCGCCTTCCGAACCCGGCAGGCTGCCGAAGGCCGGCGTCTGGCGCGCGATCGCCGCCACCGACGGGGCCACATAGGCCGCCAGTTCGGTGCCGGTGATCACGCCGTCGCCGTTCAGGTCGGCCTTGCCGTTCAGCGCCTGCAGCAGCGTCCAGGTGAACACCGAATGGCCGCCCGGCCCGTCGTCGGCCACCTGCTGGTCGGCACCGCCGGCGGTCAGCATCTGCCGGCCCAGGCGCCGCGCGTTGTCGGCCAGGAAGTTCGCGGCGCCGCTCGCGCCGCCGCCGCGCGTGAGCCCGAGACCGGAGTAGCAGGCGTCGACCATGAACAGCACATGCTTCGCGCTGATCGCCTCGGCCACCTCCTGCAGCTGCGGCATCGAGATCGCGTCGGATGCGAAATCCGCCAGCGAGGCGTCGACCGGGATCAGGTAGCCGACGTCGCGCCCGCTCGTCAGCTTGCGCGTGCCGCCATGCCCGGCATAGAACACGACGACGCGGTCGTCGCGCCGCACCTTCTTGCCGTCGGCCAGCTTGTCGTTCAGCACGCGCAGGATGTTCGCGCGCGTCGCCTCGCCGTCGTACAGCGCGGTCACGTTCTCGGCCTTGAAGCCGAAGCGCGACACCAGCGTCTCCTGCACCGCGCGCGCATCGCGCACCGCATGGTGCAGCTGCGGCCACTTCGCGTACTGGTCGATGCCGATCACCAGCGCGAAGCTGTCGCGGTACAGCGTGTCGGCGCTCGCCGCCAGCGCCGCGTCGGGTGCGGCCTTGCGCGGTGCGTTGACGACGAACTTGCCGTCGCGCCAAGTGGCGAAGCGGTAGCCGTCGGCCACCAGTTGATCGAGCATCAGCGGCAGCGCCTGCACCGTGCGGCCCTGGATGTCATGGAACAGGATCACGCCGCGGCCGGCCCGGTCGACCTCGGTCAGCACGCGCTCGGCGATGCTCTTCGGCACCGGGTCGGCCCAGTCCATCGAGTCGACGTTCCACATCATCGAGCGCAGCTTCAACGCCTCGACGGTGCTGAGCGATCCCTCGTTGCGCGCGCCGTACGGAAAGCGGAACAGCGACGACGGCTGGCGCCCGGTGGCATCGAGCAGCGCCTCGGTGTCGGTGGTCTCGGTGCGCACCGCGTCGTCGCTCAGCTTGGCCATCACGCTGTGCGTGAAGCTGTGGTCGGCGAGCTGGTGGCCGGCGGCCAGCACCCGCCTGGCGACCGCGCCGTTCGGGCCCAGTTTTGCGTGGCCCTGCGCATCGACGGTGCCGAGGTTGCGCCCGAGGTTGAAGAAGATCGCCGGTGCGTCGTAGCGCTTCAGGATGTCGAGGATGTCGTCGGTGTACTTCGGGTGCGGGCCGTCGTCGAAGGTCAGCACCACCGTCTTTGGCGGCAGCGAGCCGCCGAAGATCTCGCGTGAATCGGGTTCTTCGCTCGCGCCCGACCTTGTCGACGGCGCGGTGTAGGGCACGATGGTCGCGAAATCCTTCAGGATCTGCTCGCGGTTGTAGAGCCTCGAGATCTTGGCCACGTAGTCGGACCACTTCTCGCGCTGCAGCTCGATGCCGCGCTTCGCGAAGCGGCCGAACACGTCCTTCAGCTCGCGGTCGTAGGCCTGCTCCACCTCGGCCAGCACGGCCAGGTCTTCGTTGGCGCGGCGCGCGAGCTTCAAGCCGGCGATCGACTGCGACTGCGCGTACTGGGCCGACAGGCGGGTCAGGAATTCCTTGAACGCGAGGCGGTCGGCGTCGAACCAGCTCGGCTCGCTCTCGATGCGGTCGAGCAGGGCTTCGAGGGCGGGCAGCGTGGCGGGGTCGGCGGTGTTGGCGGCTGCCGTGGTGAGCGCATCGACACGCTCCTGCAGATCGTGGAACAGCAGCTGGCCGACGGCGCCGACCGCGCGGCGCTCGGCCGGCTTCAGCGCGCGCTCGCCGGTCATCAGCACGATCATCTGGCGGTGCGCGGCGAGCACGCCGTCGGCGCGCTGCTGGAGCTGGGTGGCGAGGGCGACGCTTGCCGTCGCCGGTGGGAGCGGGGCCGAAGGCGCCGGCGATGCCGCGGCCGGCGCCGACGCGACTGCCGGAGATGCCGGTTCCTGCGTGCGATTGCAAGCCGCCACGGTCAACATCAGAGGCAAGACGGTAGCGGGGATGAAGCGGTGCATCGTGGCGCGAACACTGAACGATTGGTCCGCGGATGTTACTCACCCGACTCGACCAACAACATCGAAGAAATCGTGAGCGACAAAAAACTGGGCAAGCTCTCACCACGGACCGATTTACCAAAGTCGGAGACGTCGAAATCGCAGAAGAGCGCTGCGACCGCCGATCAGTTGCTGGACATGCGCAAGCCTCCGCTCAGCGCCGGGTTCCAGCAGAAGCTGGAAGAGTCCGGGTACTTCGACTTCGTGCAGGGAGATGTGAGTCGACAGGGTGCAGAACTGGCTGATCTGGTTCTCCTCTGCGTAAAAGCGCAAGCAAGCGACGCACTGGCCTTCCTGTACCTTCATCGGCAAAGGGAGATCGCAGGCGGCGCCACCACCCTGCACCTGAACGCGCGACCCGCCACCATGTACTTCGCACCTCCGGATGCAGATCGCCTCAATGGAGAGCACATCAAATTCCTGGGCAAGTGGCTCGAGAAATGGAGGCGGCATCTGCCGGACCTGAATCACATCGACCTGTCCGGCAACGCGATTGACGAAAGCGGGTTGAAACACCTCGGCAAACTCCTGTCCGGCATCACGCGTCTCGATCTGCAAGGAAATCGAGTCGACGGAAAGAAGAAGTTGTCGAAGGCCTTCTATGCGGCGATCAAGGGCGCACCCGACCTGCGGGAGGTCGACTTGTCGGTCCGGGGCCTGTCGCCGAAGAAGATCTGCGGCGCACTGCAAGCCAAGCCACTGGTGAGGCTGACCCTGCGCCGACTGGACAGCCTGCATCCTGGCGAGAATGGGCAGATATGGAAATACGCGCACACGCTGCTGGTCGACGCCCCGCTCAAGCACCTCGATTTGTCCGGAAATGTCATGCTTGTCGCGCCAGAAGAATTCCAGAAGGCGCTCGAGAAGGCTTCATTGCACACGTTGATCCTGGATGATTCCCTGCAGGCCGCCCATCCAGCATTGCTGGAGACCATCGGCAGGCACCACTGCCTGAAAGTGGTGTCGCTTGCCGACATGGTCATCGGCCACGACATGTACACCCAGGTGTCGACAGCTCTTCTTTCCTCGAACTCTCACCTCGAAGAAATCGACCTGTCGGTTTCTGACCGCAGCGAAATCGGCCGTTCTGCGGATATGAACGAGAACTGCGGCTCCGGGTGGTTCCTGGCACTCCAGCACAACCAGTCGATCGAGATCCTCAACATCAGCGGGCGCCGCATTCCGCCCGGGAGGCAAGGCGGGTTGGTCGATGCGTTGAACGACAACAAGACCTTGCGTGTTCTCGATCTGAGGCGCTGCGGTATTGACGCCCACATCTTGCAGGGCGCCGTATTGGGCAGTTCCTCCTTGCTCCAATTGCAGGCAGACATTCCAGACGCCGACGGCGTGATCCGTGACAAGCTCCTGGCGAATCGAGACATGCTGGGAATGAAGAAAGCAGAAAAGATCGCCACCTGGTTGAGCCATTTGGCGCCCATCTTTCCTCTTCCCAAGGAAATCGGCCAGCAGATCGGGGAATGGACATGGAAGATCGCTGCCGCCCAACATGGCCAGGCAGTCGCGCTGGAGACGCTCAGCAGCATGGCGATGGTCGGAGGACTGCGGCTGAAGGATCGGCGGGATGAAGTGGCAAAAGTCCAACGAGGTGGCAGCCGACCCCGAAAACGATGACGCAGGCCCTCGAGGGCAAGCACCGTTCCGTTCATTGAATCGGCAGGCTGCCATCACCAGAAAGGCAGCCTTCTCTGGAACGCGGCGGCGAGTGGCTGTTACTCAAGGGGCATCGCGGAACGATGGAGACCAGCGTGCACGGCAGTAAAAACAAGACGGAACGGCGCACCCACTCGCTGTCGAAAGTACCTTCGCTGCTCATCAAGCCCCGCGGCACCGATGACGATGAACAGCCGGAATGTCTGCAGCCGGAGTTCAGGAAGGCCACGCGGAACCTGGTCCCGTCATCAGGTCCCGTGGCCAGTTTCCACGACAAACAGGAACTGCCAACGACCTTGGCAGATCGGTCGCAGCTCATGCGCTTCAGCCTGCACGCCGAGGACGGCAGCCCCGCCGCCTGGCTGACCAAGGAGATCTTCGATCGCGGCATCGACACCGCCCTGACCCTGTGCTTCGGATACCCCACGCAAGGCGATGCGCATGGCCCCGTGACGGACAAGGACGTCAAACGCCTGGTGCGCTGGATCGATCGGTGGGTGCCGCTCCTGCCGGACGTGCCGATCACGCTCGACCTCGGCGGCAACCAGATCACACCGCGCAGCCTGCCGCGGCTCGCTGAATGCCTGAAGCGCAACCCGAAGGTTCAGGCGCTCGACCTGTCGCGCAATCGCGGGCTCACGGGGCTGCTGCCCGCCAAGCCCAAGACCGCCAGGCGGGCCCTCGGCAAGACACTGACCTCTCCGCGGTCCACACACCGGAAGAAGCCGCTTCAACCCGGTGAGGCGATCGCTGACCTGCCGGCGTCGGCCCCTCTTCGACGGCTCTGCCTGAGTGGCAACCCCTTCCGCATCGAAGATCGCGCACGCATCCTGAAGGCCGTGAGGGCCAGCGCCACCCTGTGCGAGTTCGAGATGGCGGACTGCGCGCTGTCGCAGGCCGACGTGGAAACGCTGTTCGAGACGGCCCGGAGCAACGGCTGGACTGGCATGTCCCTGGGCACCAGCTTGAAGAGCCGCATCGTGGGCACCATCGTCACGCTCCTTCCGATGACCCCGTCACTCGCCTGGCTGGACCTGGGCACCACCGAACCCTATTCGTCGCTCGACGTCACATCCGTGTTGTCCGCACTCACGAACCACCCGTGCCTTGAGATGCTGTCGCTTGCCGGGCATGACTTGTGGGGCGGCGGCCACGATCTGACGTACGCACTGCGCCGAAACGATCGCCTGCGCACGCTGGACCTGTCGCGCTGCGCCATGTCTCTGGATTTCCTCACGGCGGTGAAGAATGCCCTGGCATGGGATGGCCCCGTGAAGCCCAACTTCACCCTGACGCAGCTGATCCTGCCGGCCTTCGGCGACACATGCCTGCATCGCGACGAACTCGAGTCCCTCGGTCGGATATGTTCCATTGCCGTCAACCGCAACCGCATCCGCGAGAGCCGCTTCGAACACCTGCGGGCCGATGCTTCCGCCGCCTTCCACACCGGCTTGTCGTCCTCGCTCACGCCGTGGAGGGGTCTTCCTCTGGAACTTTGCTCGCACATCGTCAAACAGATGGGGAACGACGAAGACAGCTTGCACAGCCTGGCGGCCGTGGTCCGTGCGCAGCGCGCCGGCACCGCTGTCCAGGCCACGCCGAGAACCTGGAAACCGGCCCGGTAGGCCACCCGCCTAAAATCAGCCCTTTCCGCCCGTTTGCCCGTCCCCATGAACCTCTCCGCCCTCTCCGCCCTGTCCCCGCTCGACGGCCGTTACGCCGCCAAGGTCGCCGCGCTGCGCCCGCTTCTCAGCGAGTTCGGCCTGATGCACCGCCGCGTGCAGGTGGAAGTCGAGTGGTTCATCGCACTGTCGGACGCCGGCCTGGCCGAGTTCAAGCCGCTGAGCGAGGCCTCCCGCGGGCTGTTGCGCGGCCTGGTGGCGCGCTTCAGCGAGGCCGATGCCCAGGCCATCAAGGACATCGAGCGCACCACCAACCACGACGTGAAGGCGGTCGAGTACTGGCTGAAGGGCCGCTTCGAATCGAATGCCGAACTCAAGGGCGCCGGCGAGTTCGTGCACTTTGCCTGCACCAGCGAAGACATCAACAACACCAGCCATGGCCTGATGCTGAAGGCCGCGCGCACCGAGGTGGTGCTGCCCACGCTGGACCGCATCGTCGACCGCCTCGCCGCGCTGTCGGTCGAGCTGGCCGACGTGCCGATGCTCAGCCGCACGCACGGCCAGACGGCCAGCCCCACCACCGTCGGCAAGGAGATCGCCAACGTGGTCGCGCGGCTGCGCACCTCGCGCGAGCGCATCGCCGGCGTGCAGCTGCTCGCCAAGATGAACGGCGCGGTCGGCAACTACAACGCCCACCTCGCCGCCTACCCCGAGGTCGACTGGGAGGCCTTCTCGAAGCGCGTGATCGAAGGCGCGCTCGGCCTGAGCTTCAACGCGTACACCATCCAGATCGAGCCGCACGACTACATGGCCGAGCTGTTCGACGCGGTGACGCGCACCAACACCATCCTGATCGACTGGTCGCGCGACGTCTGGGGCTACATCAGCCTCGGCTACTTCAAGCAGCGCACGAAGGAAGGCGAGATCGGCTCCAGCACGATGCCGCACAAGGTCAACCCGATCGACTTCGAGAACGCCGAAGGCAACTTCGGCCTCGCCAACGCGCTGCTGACCCACCTGAGCCAGAAGCTGCCGATCAGCCGCTGGCAGCGCGACCTGACCGACAGCACGGTGCTGCGCAACATGGGCGTGGCGCTCGGCTACGCGGTGCTGGGCTACGACAGCCTGCTGCGCGGCCTGGGCAAGCTCGAGGTGAACCGCGACGCGCTCGCGGCCGACCTCGACAGCGCCTGGGAGGTGCTGGCCGAGCCGATCCAGACGGTGATGCGCCGCTACAAGCTCGCGAACCCGTACGAGCGGCTGAAGGAGCTGACACGCGGCAAGACGATCACGCGCGAGGCCATCCAGCAGTTCATCGGCACGCTCGAGATCCCGCAGGCCGAGCGCGACCGGCTGCTCGCGATGACGCCGGGCAGCTACATCGGCATCGGCGCCGAGCTGGCGAAGCGCATCGGCAAGATCTAGTCCTTCAGCAGCCCCTCGGCCCGCAGCGCCTGCTGCACCGCCGGCCTGGCCGACACGCGGTCCATCCACGCGCGCAGGTGCGGGAAGTCCGACAGCGGGATGCCGAGGAAGTTGCTCCAGTTCACGATCGTGAAGCCGTAGGCGTCGGCAACGCTGTAGTCGCCGGCCAGGAACTCGCGCGTCGCGAGGTGGCTGTCCATGTCGGCGAAGCGCGCGGCGAGCTTGAGCTTTGCGTCGCGCTTCGTGCTGTCGGCCGTCTCCTTGTGCCACAGCCATGGGCTGAAGGTCTTGTGCAGCTCGGTGCTGACGAAGCTCAGCCACTGTGTCACGCCAAGGCGCCGCCGGCTGGCGGGCGCGCCGATCAGCGCCTGCGCCGGATCCAGGTCGGCAAGGTACTGCAGCAGCGCGCTGCCTTCGGTCTGGCGCGAGCCGTCGTCGAACTCCAGCAGCGGCACGTAGCCGCGTGGCGAGATCTCGAAGTAGTTGCCGCCGCCTTCCGTCAACGTGTGGGTTGCCAGGTCCACCTGGTGCGCCTCGAAGGCGACACCGGTCTCGCGCAGCGCGATGTGAATGGCCATCGAGCATGCACCGGGGGCGAAATAGAGCTTCATGGAAAGATCCTGTTGAGGTGTCGAGGCCTTGAATCTAGGATTGCGCCATTGCATTTGAAATAGGCAAGGAGGCAAGCGATGGCTGCACCGCTGCAATCGACCGCCGCGTCGTCGATCGGCGCGGGCGAACTGGCCGTGCTGCTGGCCCTGGTGCGCGGCGGCACGCTGGCGGCCGCCGGCGCGCTGGCCGGTGTCGACGGCTCCACGGTGTTCCGCACCGTGCAGCGCTGCGAGAAGGCGCTCGGCCAGCGGCTCTTCGAGCGCTCGCGCAGCGGCTACCTGGCGACCGAGCTCGGGCTGCAGCTCGCGCAGCATGCCGAGCGCATCGAGGCCGAGCTGGAGTCGGCGCGCAGTGCGGCCCGGCTCGATGCCGGCGCGGTCGGCGGCCTGGTGCGCATCAGCACCACTGACACCATCCTGAGCGGCCTGCTGCTGCCCGCGCTGGCCGGCCTGGCGGCGGCCCACCCGCTGCTGCGGCTGGAGATCACTGCACGCAACGAGCTGGTGAACCTGTCGCAGCGCGAGGCCGACATCGCGCTGCGCGCGACGGTGAAGCCGCCGCCGCACGTCGTCGGCCGCGAACTGCGGCCGATCCCGTCGGCGGTCTACGGCTTGAAGCCGGCCGGACGGCAGCGCAAGCCTGTCGACCTGGTGGCCGCGCGCTGGATCGTTGTCGACGATGCGTTGCCCGAGCACCCGTCGGTGCGCTGGCGCAAGAAGCACCTGCCGAAGGTCGAGCCGGTGCTGCGCGTCAACAGCGTGCAGTCGGTGGTCGATGCGGTTGCCGCCGGGCTGGGCGTCGGCATCGCGCCGGTGTTCCTCGCGTCGCAGCGGCGCGAGCTGCAACCGCTCGGCGAGCCGCTGGCCGAATGCGAGACCCAGCTGTGGCTGCTGACGCACCCGGAGTCGCGGCACCTGCGGCGCATCGCGGTGGTCGCGGCGCACTTGGCATCGAACCTGCGGATGGACGCAGCGCCCTAGAATCACGGCCGGAGATTCTCATGAGCGATTTCGTCGTCTACGACTTCAGGATGGATGCCTGGCAACCCGGCACGCTGCCGATGCGGCGTCTGGCGGAGTACGTCGCCGAACTCGCCAAGCTGTTCGGGTCGAGCGAACACGTTCACTTGATCAAGGTCCGCAGCGGCAGCGCCGTGCCGGAGATCGCCGTGGATTCGATTGCCCAGGCGAGCGTGGCGCAGCGCCTTGCGCTGGTCGGCACCCCGCAGGCGGATCGCGAGCTGACCCGCCACTACCGCACGTTGAACGCCCTGTTGCGCGAAGACGGCTGCAGTGCGGTGCTGAAGCTGAAGCACGGCAGGAAGGTGCTGGATTTTCCCGGCAGCAAGACGCTGTTGACGCAGGAGATCGTCACCCGTGAGTTCGGTACCCTCGATGGCGTCGTGATCCGAGTGGGTGGCAAGGACGACACCGTGCCCGTGTGGCTCGAGGGTGAAGGCGGCGAGAAACTGCAGTGCAGCGCATCGCGATCGACGGCGAAAGAACTGGCACCGCACCTGTTCGGTGGCCCGGTCCGGGTCAGCGGTGACGGACGCTGGCGCCGCGACGCCGAACGCGTCTGGACGATGGAGTCGTTCGTCATCAAGAGCTGGGAACGGCTCAACGACAAGTCGCTTGAAACCATGGTGATGCAGGTCCGGGAAGTCCCCGGCAACGGCTGGGCAGACCTCGACGACCCACTTGCCGAGTGGCGTCGCATCCGAGGCAGCGCACATCACCGATTCGCTGCCGCAGAGCACGCCGCAAAGCGGACTGCCATTCGATAGGCCGGACAACGACGCCACCTCACCCCACAAGAACTGACCCCGGCTCCAAGCCCCCTCCCCCATGAAATTCACCGACCAGCTGCGCCGCGCCGAACGCCGCAACGATTCCCTGCTCTGCGTGGGGCTCGATCCCGATCCGGCGAAGTTCCCCGGCGCCTGGAAGGGCGATGCGGCCCGCATCTTCGACTTCTGCGCCGCGATCGTCGATGCCACCAAGGACCTGGTGATCGCCTTCAAGCCGCAGATCGCCTACTTCGCCGGCCACCGCGCCGAAGACCAGCTGGAGCGCCTGATGGCCCACATCAAGCGCGTCGCGCCCGAGGTGCCGGTGATCCTCGACGCCAAGCGCGGCGACATCGGCCCCACCGCCGAGCAGTACGCCCGAGAAGCCTTCGAGCGCTACCAGGCCGACGCGGTCACGCTGTCGCCCTTCATGGGCTTCGATTCGCTCGAGCCGTGGCTGCGCTACGGCGACAAGGGCCTGATCCTGCTGTGCCGCACCTCCAACCCCGGCGGCTCCGACCTGCAGGCCCAGCCCCTGGTCGGCGGCGAGCTGGTCTACGAACGCGTCGCCCGCCTCGCGCAGGGCGACTGGAACCGCAGCGGCCAACTCGGCCTGGTGGTCGGCGCCACCTTCCCCGGCGAGGTCGCCCGCGTGCGCGAACTCGCGCCGACGCTGCCGCTGCTGATCCCCGGCGTCGGCGCGCAGGGCGGCGACGCGGCCGCCACGGTGCGCGCCGGCTGGCGCGCCGACGCGAGCATCGTCGTCAACTCGTCGCGCGCCGTGCTCTATGCGTCGAATGGTGACGATTTCGCGAGCGCCGCCCGCCGCGTCGCCCAGGCCACCCGCCTCGAGCTGAACACCCACAAGCCGGCCGCCTGACCCGCCGCCCGAGAGGCACCGTGCCGTGCAGTCCTGCACGGCAGGCCCGGCGAAACCGGGAAAACCAGCCCGTCGCGACCGTGACGCGGTGCCACACTCGGCGGCACCGCGCAGGTCGTCAACGCGCGTCCCCCTCGCCGTGCCGCTCTCCTCGCCCTTGCCCCTTCTGCCGCGCGAACCGCTGGACCGGCTGGTGGCCCGGTTGTTCTTCGGCGCGGGCGTCACGATCTCGCTGATCGGCGCACTGATCTACCTGTCGCCGGCCCTCCCGACCCGCCCCGGCATGCGCGCGCTGCTGGTCGGCGATTGCCTGGTGCTCGCGCTGTGCTTCACGCTCGGCCTGTGGGGCCTGGGGCGCATCGCGCTGCCGAAGCTGGTGCACCTGATGGGCTGGGTCGCCGCCATCGCGGTGCTGGTGACCGCGATCGGCCTCGGCCAGGGCGTGCATGCGCTGAACCTCGGCTACCTCGGGTTGCTGATCTGCGTCGTCACCGTGCTGGTGAGCCCGGCGTCGGGCCTGGTGCTGGCGCTCGCGATGGCCGCGGCGGTCGCCGGCCTCGCGATGGCCAACGGCCGGGGCTGGCTGCCCGGGCCGATGCCGATCGAGGCCATCCCGCTGCCGGTGCGCGTGCTGGCGCACTGGCTGATCTTCGCGTCGGCCACGACCTGCGGGATGCTGATCGCTAGCGTCGTGCGCCGCGCGCTCGGCGAGGCGCGCGACCGCGAGGAGCGCTTTCGCAGCCTGCTGCTGATGGCCGCCGACTGGTACTGGGAGCTCGATGCCGAGCTGCGCTTCATCCACATCAGCGACAAGCTGAACCAGTACTCCGGCATCGATGCGAAGGAGCGCATGGGCCGCCGGCCGTGGGAGATGCCGCAGATCGGGCTGGATGCCGACACGCTGGCGCGCCACCGCGCCGACCTGGAGGCGCACCTGCCGTTCAGCAACCTGATGGCCAGCCGCCCGGGCGAACACGGCGAGCTGCGCCACAGCGTGGTCAGCGGCCGCCCGCGCTTCGATGCCGATGGCCGCTTCGTCGGCTACTGGGGCCTGGGCCGCGACATCACCGCCGAGGTCGAGGCGCGCCGCGCCACCGCCGAAAGCGAAGGCCGCTACCGCGAGCTGTTCCGCCGCTCGCCGACCGCGCTGGTGCTGCACCGCAACGGTGTCGCGATCGACGGCAACGACGCCGCCGCACGCATGTTCGGCTTCGCGTCGGCCGACGCGATGAAGGGCTTCGACCTGCCGCAGCTCTACCCCGCCGGCGAGGCGCGGGAACAGGTTCGCCGGCGCGTCGCGACGCTGGAGGCGCTGCCCGTCGGCGAGGGCCTGGGCGTCGCCGATTCCAGCCTGGTGTCGCTGGATGGCCGGCCGCTGAGCGTGCAGGCCTCCGGCATTCGAGTCAGCGCGCCGGACGGCCCGGCCACGCTGTCGATGTTCCACGACATCACCGCCCGCGTGCAGGCCGAGACCGCGCTGCGGCGCTCGCAGGCGCTGCTGTCGCACCTGGTGGCGACCAGCCCCGACTGCATCACGCTGACCGAGGTGGCGAGCGGCCGCTACGTGATGGTCAACGAAAGCTTCACGCGCATCACCGGCTGGCGCAGCGACGAGGTGGTCGGCCGCACCGCGCTCGAGATCGGCATCTGGCACCGGCAGGCCGACCGCGAAGCGCTGGTCGCGGGCCTGGCCCAGGGCGGCCTGGTGACCGACCTGCCCGCCACCTTCGTGCGGCGCGACGGCACGGTGGTGTCGCTGCTGCTGTCGGCGGCGCGCTTCCGGATGGACGACCAGGACTACCTGGTGCTGAACGGCCGCGACGTGACCGAGACCGAGCGGGTGCGGCTGCAGCACGAGGCGATCCTGCAGAACGCGTCGATCGGCATCGCGCTGACGCGCGAGCGCCGCTTCATGCAGGCCAACCCCTGCTTCGAGGCGATGTTCCGCTGGCCGGCCGGCGCGCTGATCGGCCAGCCGGGGCAGGCGGTGTGGAGCGACGAGGCGGCGTACGCCGAGATGGGCGCGCTGGTCGGCCCGCGGCTCGCGCAGGGCGAGCCGGTGGAGGTCGAGCGCATGATGCGGCGCGGCGACGGCAGCAGCTTCCTGTGCCGCCTGCTCGCCCAGGCGGTGGACCCGACGCACCCGAGCCAGGGCGGCACGATCTGGATCGCCGAGGACGTGACCGAACGGCGCGCGTTCGAGCAGGCGCTGGCCCATGCACGCGACGTGGCCGAGGCCGCCAACCAGGCCAAGAGCGCCTTCCTCGCGAACACCAGCCACGAGATCCGCACGCCGCTGAACGGGCTGCTCGGCCTGGCGCGGCTGGCGATGCGCCCAGGGCTCGACGCGCTGCGCCGCGACCAGTACCTGGCGCAGATCCAGGACAGCGCGCAGAACCTCGCGAGCATCATCTCCGACATCCTCGACCTGTCGAAGATCGAGGCCGGCAAGCTCAGCGTCGAGGCGGTGGCCTTCGACCTGCGCGGGCTGCTGGTGGCGGTGCACCGCGCGTACCAGTCGCTGGCGCAGGCGCGCGGGCTGTCGCTGCGTCTCGCGATGACGCCCGAGGTGCCGGGCACGGTGCTCGGCGACCCGGTGCGGGTGCGCCAGATCCTCAGCAACTACCTGACCAACGGCATCAAGTTCACCGAGCGCGGCCATGTGACGCTGGAGGCCGCGGTCGATGAAGACGGCCGGGTGCGGCTGGCGGTGATCGACACCGGTGCCGGCATCGACGAGGCGACCCAGCAGCGGCTGTTCCAGCCGTTCACGCAGGCCGACTCGTCGACGACGCGGCGCTTCGGCGGCACCGGGCTCGGGCTGTCGATCTGCAAGGAGCTGGCGATGTTGATGGGCGGGAGCGTCGGCGTCGAGAGCGCGCCGGAGCGCGGCAGCCGCTTCTGGGCCGCGCTGCCGCTGCCAGCCACGCCGGCGCGCGAGGTCGGCACCGATGCGGAATCGCTCGACACCGCGTCGCTGGCCGGCGCGCACGTGCTGATGGTGGAAGACAACCCGGTCAACATGATGATCGGCGTCGCGATGCTGGAGCAGTGGGGCATCGACGTGGTGCAGGCGGTGGACGGGCTGGAGGCGCTGGTGGCGGTGCGGCGCTCGGTCGACAGCGGCCGGCTGTTCGACGCGGTGCTGATGGACGTGCAGATGCCGCGGCTGAGCGGGCACGAGGCGGCGCGGCGCTTGCGCGAGCAGCACCCGGCGGAAGAGTTGCCGATCATCGCGCTGACTGCGGCGGCGCTGGTGTCGGAGCGCGACCAGGCGCTGGCCGCGGGGATGAACGAGTTCCTGACGAAGCCGATCGATGCGCACCGCCTGCGGCAGGCGCTGCTGCGCGCGGTAGCGCAATCGGAGCGTCGCGCTACGTGATCAGCGGCAACGCGCGCTGCCGCTTGCCCGTCAACGCATACAGCGCGTTCGCCAGCGCCGGCGCCGCCGGCGGCGTGCCGGGCTCGCCCATGCCGCCGGGCGCGCGGCTGCTCGGCACCAGGTGCGTCTCGATGCGCGGGCACTCGGCCAGCGTCAGCAGCTTGTAATCCGGGTAGTTGCGCTGCTTGACCGCACCGCCTTCGATGTCGATGCGGCCGTACAGCGCCGCCGACAGCCCGAAGATCACCGCGCTCTCCATCTGCTGCGCGACGATGCCCGGGTTCACCACCGTGCCGATGTCGGCCGCGCAGACCACGCGGTGGATGCGCGGCCGGCCATCGACCAGCGAGACCTCCATCACCTGCGCGACGATGCTGCCGAAGCTCTCGTGCAGCGCGACGCCGCGCGCCTGGCCCACCGGCAGCGGCCGGCCCCAGCTCGACTTCGCGGCGACGAGCTTCAGCACCGCGGCATGCCTCGGCATGTCGCCCAGCAGCCCGAGCCGGAACGCGACCGGGTCCTGGTGCGCCGCCTCGGCCAGCTCGTCGATGAAGCATTCGCTGAAGAACGCATGGTGCGAATGCCCGACCGAGCGCCAGTAGCCCACCGGCACGCCGCTGTGCGTCGCGACCTGCGCGATGCGCTGGTGCGAGATGCCGTACGGCAGGTCGTACAGACCCTCGGCCGCGCTCTTGTCGGGCGTGTCGACCGGGCCAGCCAGCGCCGGCAGCACGCGCTCGATCCAGCGCGGCGTGATCGCGTCACCCGCCGTGGTGATCGCGAGGCCCGAGACCATACCCTTGCCGTCCAGGCTCGCCTGCATCAGCGCGACACCGGCCGGGCGGTAGAAATCGTGCGCGATGTCCTCTTCGCGCGGCCACACCAGCTGCACCGGGTGGCCGCCGCATTCGATCGCGATGCGCACCGCCTGCGCGACGAAATCGACATCGAGCCGCCGCCCGAAGCCGCCGCCCAGGTAGGTCACGTGCAGCGTCACGGCCTCGAGCGGCACGCCGGCCACGCGGGCCGCGATCGCGCGCGCCATGTCGGGCACCTGTGTCGGCACCCACAGCTCGACGCCGCCGTCGTGCACGCGCGCCGTGCAGTTGATCGGCTCCATCGGCGCATGCGCGAGGTAGGGCGCTCGGTACAGCGATTCGATCTGGCGCGCGGCGCCGGCACGCGCCTGCTTCACGTCGCCGCGGGTGTGGAACGCGAAGCCGCCGTCATCCCGCGCGGCCTCGCGCGCGGCGCGTTCCAGCGCCTCGTCGATGCGCTGGGTGTCGGCCCCGCCGGCCGGTGGTGGCGCCCAGTCGATCTCCAGCGCCTGCGCGCCGCGCCGCGCATGCCAGGTGCTGCGGCCGACGACGGCCACCGCCGCGGTCGAGCCGGCATACGGCCCGAGCCGCACGACGCGCTGCACACCGGGCAGCTGCATCGCCGCGTCGACCTTCACGCGCTGCGGGCTGCCGCCGAGCATCGGGCAGTGGCGCACCACCGCGTACAGCTGGCCCGGCTCGCGCGTGTCGAGGCCGAAGCGCGCCGTGCCGTCCACCTTGGCGGCCAGGTCGGTGCGCGGCGCGGCGGTGCCGATCAGCGTCCAGTCTTTCGGGTCCTTGGTGCGCACGTCGCCGATCGGCGTGGCGGCCGCCAGCTTCGCGAGTTCGCCGAAATGCGCGTGCGGGCCGGACACATGACTGACGATGCCGCCATGCACCTGCAGCTCTTCGCGCGGCAGCTTCCATTGCAGCGACGCGGCACCCAGCAGCTGCGCGCGTGCGGTGGCCGCGGCCAGCCGCAGCACGTCCCAGGCGTCGGCGATGCTCGACGACCCGCCGGTCACGCTGACGCCCAGTTCGCGCGCGAACTTGCTGACCATCCACTGGCCGGCCTTGACGGTCGTGGTCTCGCGGCCGGGCTCGGCGTCGTCCGGGTGGAAGGGCAGCGCGCCGACGAACATCGCGACGTTGCCGTACAGCGATTGCGGCGCCGCCTGCACCAGCGTCACGCGCGACAGCGGCGTGTCGAGTTCATCGGCCACCAGCATCGCGAGCGCGGTGTGCACGCCCTGGCCCATCTCGCTGCGGGCCATGGCAAGCAGCACGCGGCCGTCCGGCTCGATGCGGATCCAGCCGTTCAGCGTGACGATGCCGTCGGTGGCCGGCAGCGGATCGGACGTGCCGATGCGGCTGCGCGGCGGCAGCGCGCTCCAGCCGACCAGCAGCGCGCCGCCACCGGCCAGCGCGCTCAGCAACAGGCTTCTTCGCTTCATGCGCGGGCCTCGTTCGCCTTGTCCTGCCGGGTGGTATCGCCGCGCAGCACGGCCGCCGCGCTCCTGATCGCGTCGCGGATGCGCGGGTAGGTGCCGCAACGGCACAGGTTGGTGATCGCCGCGTCGATGTCGGCATCGGTCGGCGAAGGGTTCTTGGCCAGCAGGTCGGCCGCGGCCATCAGCATGCCGCTCTGGCAGTAGCCGCATTGCGGCACCTGGTGGGCGATCCAGGCCTGCTGCAGCGCGTGCGGCCGGCCGGGCGCACCGAGTGCCTCGATGGTGCGCACCGGCTTGCCCTGCGCGGCCGACAGCGGCGTCACGCACGAGCGCACTGCCTGCCCGTCAACATGCACCGTGCAGGCGCCGCAGGCCGAAACGCCGCAGCCGAACTTGGTGCCGGTCAGCATCAGCACGTCGCGCAGCACCCACAACAAAGGCATGTCGGGCTCCACCGCGTCGGGCGGCAGGGGCAGCGTCTGGCCGTTGACGTTCAGTTCCATGGGTCGGGCATTCCGGTGTCGGTCCCCATTCTGGGCCGGCGGGGCGCCTGCGGCTGTGGCGTCAACGAAACGGGGTGTGACCGGCGGCACACGCGTTGGGGTTTATCCTGACGGGCTGTGTCCTTCCGGAGCTCCGCTGCATGAACCGTCGTCTGTCCTGCCTGGCCGCTGCCGCGGTCGCCGCCACGCTGTCCGCAGCCGCCTCCGCGCAATCTGCCTCACCTTCAGCCTCATCGATCACGCTGTACGGGCTGATCGACATGTCCGCCGGCCGCTTCCAGGATGCCGGCGCCGCGCGCACGCTGCGCGCCGAGAGCGGCAAGATGACCACCAGCTTCCTCGGCTTCAAGGGCACCGAAGACCTCGGCGGCTCGCTGAAGCTGAAGTTCGCGCTCGAGCACTACCTGCGGGCCGACACCGGCTCGGTCGGCCGCACCAGCGCCGATGCGTTCTGGGCGCGCAACGCCTACGTCGGCTTCCAGGGCGATTTCGGCACCAGCCTGCTCGGCCGCAACACCACGCCGCTGTTCGTCTCGACGCTGTCGTTCAACGCCATCGGCGATTCGTTCGGCTTCTCGCCGAGCATCCGCCAGGTGTTCGCTCCGAGCACCGGCCTGGCGTTCCAGGGCGACTCGGCCTGGAACAACTCGCTGCTCTACAACACCTCGAACGCCGAGGGCTACAACGTCAGCCTGATCGGCAACCTGGGCGAAGGCGCGCCCGGTGCGACCGGCCGCAACCTCGGCGGCAACTGGGTGCTGCTGACCGACACCTGGGGCGCGACGATCGCGTATCAGCAGGTAAAGAATGGGCTGGTCGCGGCGCCGGCCGGCTTCAACCGCCAGGACACGCTGCAGTTCGGCGGCACCTACGACTTCACCGTCGTGAAGCTGTATGCGCAAGCCACGCGCGTGAAGACGAAGGCCACGGTCGACACCAAGTCGACGATCTACGGGCTCGGGCTTGCGGTGCCGGTGGGCGCGCTCGGCAAGGTGGTCGCGCAGTACGGCCAGGCGAATGCCGATTTCAACCCGGGCGAGGTCAAGAACCGCACCGTCACGCTCGGCTACGACCACGCGCTGTCGAAGCTGACCGATGCGTATGCGGTGGTGATGAGCGACCGGTTGACGAATGCCGAGAACGGCACCAGCGTGGCGGCCGGGTTGCGCGTGAGGTTCTAGAGGCGGTTTGAACGCAGCGTTCAAAGCGGCTGCTCGCGGCTGCGCTGCCGCGGCGGCACACTGTCGGGTCGATTGGAGAACCCTGTCATGCCTGCCACCGCCCTCGCCCACCTGCCCGCCGACGGCCCGCCCGAGCTGCTGTTCCTGCTGTTCCACGGCGTCGGTGCCGACGCCTCGCACATGGCGCCGCTCGCGCAGCGCCTGGTCGCCGAATACCCGAAGGCCGCCGTCGTCTGCCTCGACGCACCGGATCCGTTCGACGCCGTGCCCGGCGGCGGCAGCGGCTGGCAGTGGTTCTCCATCCAGGGCATCACCGAAGACAACCGCCCGCAGCGCGTCGCCGAGGCGCTGCCGCGCTTCATCGCGACCGTGCGCAGCGTGCAGCAGCAGCTGAACATGTCGTGGCCGTGCACCGCGCTGGCCGGCTTCTCGCAAGGCGCGATCATGGCGCTCGAGGCGGTGCAGGCCGAACCGGCGCTGGCCGGCCGCGTGCTGGCCTTCAGCGGCCGCCATGCGACCGCGCCCGAGCACGCCCCCGAAGACACCACCGTGCACCTGTTCCACGGCATGGCCGACCGCGTGCTGCCCTGCGGCCCGGCGATCGATTCGGCCGAGCGCCTGGTCGCCCTCGGCGGCGACGTGACCGCCGACGTGCTGCCCGGCATCGGCCATGAGTTGCACCCGCAGCTGCTCGACAAGGCCGTCGAGCAGCTGCGCACCTTCCTGCCGAAGAAGGTGTGGCGCCAGGCGATGAGCGAGGCGCCGATCCTGCCGCGCAGCGCATCGAGCGACGAACTGGGCTGATCCGAGGGAATCCTCACTGGTGGCATGGGGTTTGCTGACTTGCATACAAGTCGGTACCCATCGGGGTCGCATGCGCCAAGCCGGGGCATGGGGTCGAGGCGGTGTGCCGGCGCGTTCCGCCGCATCACCAACCCCATCCAAGGATTCCCCATGCGTACCCGAACCCTGTCGAAGGTCGCGGCCTGTGCCGCGCTGGCCGCCTGCGCTGCCGCCGCCCATGCCGCCGAATGGAGCGATGCCTTCATCGGCTTCACCTATGGCACCAAGTTCAAGGAACCCGGCAGCGACGCGGACGTGAAGAAGAAGGTCGCGACGCTGCAGTACGTCGGCGGCTACAAGTACGGCGTCAACTTCTTCGCGGTCGACATGCTGGCCTCGGACGAGAACAACACCGCCAACAACAGCGACCGCGGTGCGCACGAGGTCTACGTCACCTACAGCAACACGGTGAGCTTCGGCAAGGTGAGCGGCAAGCCGATGAAGTTCGGCCCGATCCGCGACGTCGGCTTCCAGTTCGGCTTCGACTTCAACTCGAAGAACGATGCCTTCGGTGCCGGGCTGACGAAGTACATCGCCGGGCCGAAGGTGGAGTTCGACGTGCCGGGGCTGCTGACGCTCGGGCTGCTGTACTACAAGGAGAACAACAACAACTCGATCGCCGGCACGCATGTGAACTTCGACGCGGCGCCGCGCCTGGCCACGGTGTGGAGCTTCGATTTCAACGCCGGGCTGCCGGCGGTGTTCAAGGGCTGGGGCACCTGGACCGGCGAGAAGGGCAAGGACGGCTTCGGCGGCGACACATCGGCCGAGACCTGGACCGAGATGGGCCTGCTGTGGGACGTGGGCTCGGCGGCCGGCACGCCGAAGACCTTCTATGCGGGCTTCGGCTACCAGTACATCAAGAACAAGTTCGGCAACCCGTCATCGCTGGCGGGGACCAAGGTGTCGGCGCCGTCGTTGAAGGCCGAGTACCACTTCTGAGAAACGTCCTGCGGATCGGCTTGGGCTTCCATCAGTCCTTGCCAAGTCGAAGCCGCTGGACCACCGGCGTCCAGCGGCGGATGTCTTCCGCAATGATCTGGCCGAACGCAGCGGCACTTCCGCCCGCCGGCAGCATTCCCTGCGATACGAGGGCGGCCCTGATGGTGACATCCGCCAGAGCCGCGTTCGCATCGGTGTTGATCTTCGTGACGATGGCGAGAGGCGTGCCGGCGGGGACAAAGAGCCCGTTCCAGCCCATCACCTCGAAGCCGGGGTAGCCGCTCTCCGCCACCGTCGGCAGGTCCGGCGAGAGCTCGGATCTGCGCAGACTTGTCGTGGCCAGCAGCCGGATGCGCCCTGCGGCGACCAAGGGCTTCAAGGCGGTTTGCACCGCGAAGAGCATCTGCGTATCGCCCGCGGCGAGCGATGTCGCTGCAGGCGCTGAGCCGGCATAGGGAATGTGCGTGGCCTCGAACCCCGCCACGGTCTTGAACAGCTCCATGCCCAGGTGAGATGTGCTGCCGATGCCCACCGAGGCATAGGCGAGCTTGCCGCCTTGCTGTCTGGCCCAGGTCACGAACTCGGCGAGATCGTGGACGGGCAGGCTCGCCGACACGGCGAGCACGTTCGGCTGCGCCGTGGCCATCACGACGGGAACCAGCTCCATCCCGGCCTGGTTCGGCACCCTTCCATCGAGCAGCGCTGCGAGAGCCACCGGCCCGGAAAAGCCCAGGCCGAGGGTCAGTCCGTCGGGCACGGATCGGGCAACGGCATTCATGCCGGTGACACCACCGGCACCTGCGCGGTTGTCGATGATGACGGGGCGTCCCCACCGCACCGCGAGTTGCTCGCCGAGTGTGCGTGCGACGAGGTCTACCGAGCTGCCGGCAGTCGTGGGAACGATGATGCGGACAGGGCCGCCGGGCCACTCCTGCGAACGTGTCTCGGGCGCTGCGGCCACCGCCAGCGTGCACGCGAGGATGTGCACGATGCGCCAGGAGGACAGCGCAGTCATGCTCGGTCCTCCACCTTTGAATCGGGTCGCAGCAATTCCGCCTTCAGCGCCTGGATCGCCTGGTCGAGCCGTTCGACCGCCTTGGCCAACGCCCGCTTGTGAAGCAGATCCACCTCGGGTCGCAGCGGCCACATCCGCATCAGCAGAAAGTCTCTTCCCACGATGTGCACCTGATGGGCGAACCGCTCCAACAGGTCGGCGAGCAGAACGGTGGTATCGAGCAGATGTTGGTGCTTTCTACTGCGTGAGTTCCACAAGGTCACAGTTGCTGTCTCCTTTGATGGCGCCTTGCTTCAGCGCGATGGTCGGCAGTGTTCTGTGCCTGGTCCGCAGCGTCCAATACTGATCTAGTATGGCCGGCCATACCTGCCACGACTGCCCTCACATGCCGCTGGAACTCCGTCATCTGCGCTGCTTCGTCGCGATCGCGGAACTCGGCAGCGTGAGTCGCGCGGCTGAAAAGCTTTTCGTGTCGCAACCACCGTTGTCGGCGCAACTGCGCTGCCTGGAGCAGCAGGTCGGCGTGCCCTTGTTCGACCGGCATGCACGCGGCATGCGACTCACGTCTGCCGGTCAATCCTTGCTGGAGGATGCGCGCGCGATCCTCACCCGCGCCGACCAGGCGTTCGAGCGCGCGAGGGAGCAGCAATGCTGCGGTCAATCCAGAATCCGCCTCGGTCTGATCCCTTCAGCCATGCAGTCGTTGTTGCCGGACCTGCTCGATCGCGCGCGGCAACAGGGCTTCGACATGAGCCCGCAGGTGTCCGAAATGATCACGTCACGGCAACTGCAGGCCCTGCGTGGTGGTGCGATCGACCTCGGATTCGCGCGCACGAACGACGATGACCAACCTGCGGAAACGGTGGCCGCGCTGGACGACCCCTATTGCCTCGCCATCCCGGCGGCGAGCGCTCTGGCGCAAGGCCGAGGTGCTGTCGCACTGGCGTGTGTTGCGGCAGAGACCTTCGTCGGCTTCTGTCGCCATACCGACACGGACTACCAGGATCGCGTGCTGGCGTTGTGCGAGGCAGCCGGGTTCCAGCCGCGTGTCGTGCACGAGGCCAGAAACTACAGCAGCGTGCTGGCGCTCGTGAGCTGCGGCCTCGGGGTCGCGATCGTCCCGGCATCGTTCTCGACGCTGCCGCATGCCGGCGTCGTGCTGCGTCGAGTCCAGACAGGACGCTACCTGGGGCGACTGGTGCTGCTCGCGGGGCCGCATGTGGCCGCGCAAGCATGGGCAGAGCGCTTCATCGAGATCGCGCGCGGTTCATTGGCGAACCTCGGTCAGCACCTTGTGGCGCATGGCAGCGTCGGACTGACCCAGGTGGCCAGGCGAGACTTGGGGCGCGACTGACGCGCCACCGCGGCGACTCCGCCAAGCTCAGTCCAGCACCACCTCGGTCTTCACCGCCCCCGCGCGGTCCGCACGGGCACTCAAGGCCAGCCGCGTGCCCTTCGGCGCGCGCACCACCCACTCGGCGACCGCGCGGTCGGCCGTCACCTCGCGCGTCGGCAGGAAGGCCTGCAGCGTGCTCTTCGGCCCGTGGCCCTCGAGCTGCGGGCCTTCGATGCGCTCCTTGCCGCTGACCAGCGACACCGTCGCATCGCCCGGCGGCAAATGGATCTCGAACATCGTGCCGCGCACCGTCTTGCGCGCCAGCGCCCGTTTGCTCACATACGCGGGCAGGTACCCGCTGTTGCACACCGCCAGGCGCACGCGCCAGGTGTCGGGGCCGAGTGCGCGCACCTCGGTGCGCAGCAGCTCGAGCCGCGGCAGGCTCAGCGCGATCTGGTTCATCCACGCCGGGAAGCGCGCGGCCTCGCGTTCGCGCAGCTGGGGCGGCGGGTTGCGCCAGAAATTCATCTTGTCCCAGCCGCCGATCTCCACCGGCCCGAGCTGCGGGTGGTGGAAGGGCTTCCACTCGACGTGGGCCTGGCCGCCGCAGTGCTCGTCGCTCCACTTCAGCAGCTTCAGGTCGTCTTCCACCGGGTGGTCACGGAACCAGTCGATCCACTTGTAGCCCTCGATGCCGGCCTCCTTGTTCGGCGACCACAGCTCGACCACCCAGAACAGCGCGCCCAGGTGCTCGTACACCCAGTCCTGCGTGCCGGTGATGACCTCCTTCGGGTGGTACTTGAAGTCGTGCCAGATGCTGATCGCCGGGTAGCCGGTCAGCTTCTCGCCCATCGCGCTGAAGCGCTTGTACGACCACAGGTCCTCCGGGATCATGTCGTCGTCGCTCTGCGTGCCCATCGGCCGCAGGATCACGCCGCTGTGCGTGTGGTAGCTGATGGCCGCACCGATGTTCGGGTGCTTCAGGATGAACTCGACCATCGCCCGCACCTCGGGCTCGCTGGCCGGGTACGGGCCGGCACCGACCTGCTCGAACTCCTGCCGCCAGGCGGACGGGAAGTTGCGGTTCAGGTCCAGCCCCTCCTGGTCGCGGTTCACGTTGACGGTCAGCCCGTCGTAGTTCTTCAGCAGGCCCTCGGGCATCAGCCGGTAGTACTCGCCGCCGAACTCGCCCGGCTCGCGCGGCACCATCAGCCGCTGGTCCTGCGGGCATTTCTTGTAGGTGCCGTGCGGGTCGGGGATGCGCATCGTCAGCATGCGGCCGTCGCCATCGACGTCTTCCAGCGTCAGGCCCTCGACCGGCTCCTCGTCGTACGGGTAGCTGCGCGTCGACGAGCGGATGTGGCGCGGCCGGTCGGCCAGCGCGAGTTCGGCACCATCGGGGTTGATGCGCGGGCACAGGTAGATCACGCGGGTGTCGAGCAGCTGCGTGACCTGGCGGCCGGTCTCGTCGTCGTGGCCGTACTGCGTCACCAGGTGGTGCAGGTAGTACAGGCAGGTGGTGCTGGCGGTCAGCTCGGCGGCGTGGATGTTGCCGTCGGCCCAGAACGCGGGCTTGTCGGTGTCGGGACCGGTCGCGGTGTTGGTGACGGTCGCGAGCCAGATGTCGCGGCCCTCATGGCTCTTGCCGATAGCCTGCACCCTCACCAGGCCGGGATGGGCCGCGGCGTAGTCGAACAGCAGCTGGGTCAGGGCGTCGTACTTGTAGAAGATGTCGAAGCGAGGCGTGGGCGTGGCGGGCAACGTCATGGCGTACGTCAAGGCGGTTGAGGGCGAAGGCAGGAGTGTCGCGCAACGCGGGCCGTTAGACTGTGGCGCCGTTTCATCGACCCCATGCGCATCGCCTCCATCCGCCAGCAGCTTCGTGACCACGGCGCCAAGCCCGTTCACGAGGAACGCGTGCTGCGCCAATGGTCGCGCGCGCTGCCGCAGGACGCCGGCAAGCGCCGGCCGGAGGATTTCCTGCCGCTCGCGCTGCGCGAGGCCCTGCCGGCGCTGATGCAGCAGCTCGACGGCCTGGCGCGGCTGCGCTCCGAACACCCGGCCGACGACGGCTCGGCCCGCCTGCTGGTCGAGCTGCCGGACGGCCAGACGATCGAGAGCGTGCTGCTGCCGCGCGACGGCCTGTGCGTGTCGACCCAGGTCGGCTGCGCGGTCGGTTGCGTGTTCTGCATGACCGGCCGCGACGGGCTGCTGCGCCAGGTCGGCAGCGCCGAGATCGTCGCGCAGGTCGCGTTGGCCCGGGCGCGCCGGCCGGTCAAGAAGGTCGTGTTCATGGGCATGGGCGAGCCGGCCCACAACCTCGACAACGTGATGGAAGCGATCGACCTGCTGGGCACCGCCGGCGGCATCGGCCACAAGAGCCTGGTGTTCTCGACGGTTGGCGACCCACGGGTGTTCGAGCGCTTGCCGCAGGGCCCGGTGAAGCCGGCGCTGGCGCTGTCGCTGCACACCACGAAGGCGGCGCTGCGCGAGCAGCTGCTGCCGCGCGCACCGCGCATCACGCCCGATGAGCTGGTCGAGCTCGGCGAGCGCTATGCGCGCGCCAGCGGCTACCCGATCCAGTACCAGTGGACGCTGCTCGACGGCATCAACGACGGCGACGACGAGATCGACGGCATCGTGCGGCTGCTGCGCGGCAAGTACGCGATCATGAACATGATCCCGTACAACACCAACGAAGGGCTGGACTTCCGCCGTCCGAGCGCGGAGCGTGCCGAGGCGATCGCGCGCACGCTGCACAGCCGGGGGGTGTTGACCACGCTGCGGCAGTCGGCGGGGCAGGAGGTGGAGGGCGGGTGCGGGCAGTTGCGCGCCCGGGCGCTGCCGGCGGGCAGCATTCCGATCCACGCGGCCGCGTAGCCAGGGTGCCAATCCGGGCTACGAACCCAGCAGCACCTCGTCGTGCGCACACCCGGCCGGGATCATCGGCCAGCAGTTCTCCTCGGGCACCACGATCACATCGAGGAAGAACGGCCCGTCGCTCGCGAGGCACTCGGCCAGCGCATCATCCAGCTCGCCGCGCTGCACGACGCGGCGCGCACGCCACCCGAACGCCTTCGCCAGCGCAACGAAATCCGGCTGCACATCGAGCGCGCTCTGGCTGTAGCGCCCGCCGTGCACCAGCTCCTGCCACTGCCGCACCATGCCCATGTGGCCGTTGTTCAGCACCACCACCTTGACCGGCGTCGCGTGCTGCATCGCGGTCGCCATCTCCTGGATGTTCATCAGGATCGACGCATCGCCGCTGACGCACACCACCAGCCGGTCCGGGTGCGCAACCTGCGCGCCGATCGCCGCCGGCAGCCCGTATCCCATCGTGCCGGCGCCGCCCGAGGTCAGCCAGCGCCGCGGCGCGTCGAAGCGCAGGTGCTGCGCGGCCCACATCTGGTGCTGGCCGACATCGGTCGAGACGATCGCGTCGCGGCCGGCCAGCGCTGACTGCAGTTGCACCAGCAGCGCCTGCGGCGCGATCTGGCGCGGCGTGTCGTCGAAGGCCAGCGAGCGCTTCGCACGCCAGGTGCCGATGCGTGCCCACCACGCATCGAGTCGCCCCGCGTCGAGCGGCTGCGGGCCCAGCATGTCGAGCAGCGCCTCCAGCAGCCAGCCGCAATCGCCGACCAACGGCACCTGGGTCTTCACGACCTTGTTGATCGAGGTCGCGTCGATGTCGATGTGGATGAAGCGGGCCCCGGGGCAGAAGCCGTCGAGCCGCCCGGTCACCCGATCGTCGAAGCGCGCGCCGACGCACACCACCAGGTCGGCCTCGTGCATCGCGAGGTTGGCCTCGAGCGTGCCGTGCATGCCCAGCATGCCGAGGAACTGCGGGCTGCTCGCCGGGAAGGCGCCGAGGCCCATCAGCGTCAGCGTGCACGGCGCGTGGCAGCGGCGCACCAGCTCGGCGAACGCGGCGCAGGCGGTGGGACCGGCGTTGATCAATCCGCCACCGCCGTAGAACACCGGCCGGCGCGCTTCGCGCAGCGCATCGACGGCCCGGCGCAACGACGCGTTCGGCCGCGCCGGCCGCGGCTGCGTGAAGGTGGCGGCCGCGGCGCCCTCGGGCACCACCTGCGGCGCGAGCTGCACATCTTTCGGCAGATCGAGCAGCACCGGCCCGGGTCGGCCACCTGCAGCCACCGCCAATGCCTTGCGCAGCAGCGGCACCAGTTGCGCCGCACTGCGCACCTGCGCGTTCCACTTCGTCACCGGCCGCGAGATGCCGAGCGCATCGCACTCCTGGAACGCATCGGTGCCGATCGACGTGGTCGCGACCTGGCCGCTGATGCACAGCACCGGCACCGAATCGCACAGCGCATCGAGCAGGCCGGTGGTGGTGTTGCTCATGCCCGGACCCGAGGTCACGAACACCACGCCGATGCGGCCGGTGCTGCGCGCGTAGCCCTGCGCCGCATGCACCGCCGCCTGCTCGTGCCGCACGAGGATGTGGCGCAGCCGCGGCTCGCGGTGCAGCGCGTCGTACAGCGGCAGCACCGCGCCGCCGGGGTAGCCGAACACGGTGTCGATGCCGTGCGCGAGCAGCGTCGCGATCAACAGGTCGGCGCTGTCGGGCGTGCGGGTGGCAGGGGCCGGGGCCGGGGCAGGCTGCAGGCATTCGAGGGCGAGCGGCGCATTCATGCCGGGAAGTTTCTCGCGCGCTGCGCAGCAAAGGCTGCTGAAACTTGGGCGGGTTACGATGCCAGCGGCAAATCCTCCTGCATCTTCAACAGGTCACAGCATGCAGCTCGACAAGTTCGACATCGCCATCCTCGAAGCGCTGCAGCGCGACGCCCGCATCAGCATGGGCGAACTCGGTGCGCAGGTGGGGCTGACCAGCTCGCCGTGCTGGAGCCGCATCAAGCGGCTGGAACAGGCCGGCGTGATCGAGGGCTACTCGGTGCGCGTGAACCCGGCCGAGGTCGGGCTGCCCGACACGGTGATCGTGCAGGTCACGCTGGACAGCCATTCCGACGAGGCGCTGTTCGAGTTCGGCCGCGCGCTGGAAGCGATCCCCGAGGTGCTGGAGGCCTTCCTGGTGTCGGGCGACTACGACTACTACGTGCGCATCGCCGTCAGCGACACGCGCGACTACGAGCGGCTGCTGCGCGAGCGGCTCTACAAGATCCCCGGGATCCGGCACAGCAAGTCGAGCTTCGTGCTGCGGCAGTTGAAGCAGAGCTTGCTGCCGTTGCGCCGCTAGGGCCTGTTAACACTACGGGAAGGCTCGCGTGACTCATCAAAAGGGCACCCGCAAGGCGCACGGCGCAGCCCAGGCTTGCTGCCTGGGCAAGCCGTGCAACGCCGCGGGCGCCCTTTTGATGAGATCACCCTTCGGGCCGGTGCCTGCCAAGGCGCTGGGCCGCGTTGCGCCGCTTGCCCGGGCAAACCAGCCCGGGCCGCGCGGCGCGCCTTGCCCAGCGCCTTGGCAGGCAGCGGCGCGAGCCTTCCCGTAGTGTTAACAGGCCCTAGCTCAGGACTTGCGCTTCTGCCACGCGATCAGCTCGCCGACGAAGCCGCGCCGGAACGCGATCACGCACACCACGAAGATCACGCCGATGATCACCGTGACCCACGAGCCGGCGGTGTCCGCCAGGTAGTCCTGCAGCCCGATGATCGTGAACGCCCCCAGCACCGGCCCGGCGAAGGTGCCCATGCCGCCGAGCAGCGTCATCAGGATCACCTCGCCCGACAGCGACCAGTGCACGTCCGACAGCGTCGCGAAGCCGAGCACGAAGGTCTTCATCGCACCCGCCAGCCCGGCGATGCCGGTCGACAGCACGAAGGCCAGCAGCTTGTAGCGGTCGACGTCATAGCCGAGCGAGATCGCACGCGGCTCGTTCTCGCGGATCGCCTTCAGCACCTGGCCGTACGGCGAGTGCACGATGCGCAGGATCAGCACGAACACCGCGACGAACACCGCCAGCACGAAGAAGTACATCGCGAGGTCGTTGGCCATCGGGATCAGGCCGAACAGCTTGCCGCGCGGCACGCCCTGCAGGCCGTCTTCGCCGCCGGTGAACGGCGCCTGCAGGCAGACGAAATAGATCATCTGCGCCATCGCGAGCGTGATCATCGCGAAGTAGATGCCCTGGCGGCGGATCGCGATCAGGCCCACCACCAGCCCGAGCGCCGCGGCCACCAGCGTGCCGGCGACGATGCCGAGCTCCGGCGTCCAGCCGGCGCTGCGCACCAGCCAGCCGGTGACGTAGGCCGCCGAGCCCATGAAGGCCGCGTGCCCGAACGACAGCAGCCCGGTGAAGCCCAGCAGCAGGTTGAAGGCGCACGCGAAGATCGCGAAGCACAGCGCCTTCATCATGAACACCGGGTAGATGCCGATGAAGGGCGCGATCACCAGCAGCGCCAGCAGCACGCCCCAGGCGATGACGGACTTGCGCTGGAACGCGTCGTTCCTGTTCGGGGTGGACACCACGCTCACTTCTCCTTGCCGAACAGGCCGGCCGGCCGGATCACCAGCACGATCACCATGATCACGAACACCACGATGTTCGAGGCTTCGGGGTAGAACACCTTGGTCAGGCCCTCGACCAGCCCGAGCATCAGCCCGGTCAGGATCGAGCCGAGGATGGACCCCATGCCGCCGATCACCACCACCGCGAACACGACGATGATCAGGTTGCTGCCCATCAGCGGCGTGACCTGGATCACCGGTGCCGCCAGCACGCCGGCCAGCGCCGCGAGTGCCGCGCCGCCGGCATAGGTGAACATCACCATGCGCGGCACGTTGATGCCGAAGGCCTGCACCAGCGCCGGGTTCTCGGTGCCGGCGCGCAGCGTGGCCCCGAGCCGCGTCTTCTCGATCAGGAACCAGGTGCCCAGGCAGACCGTGAGCGACGCCACCACGACCCACGCACGGTAGTTCGGCAGCACCATGAAGCCCAGGTTGGTGGCGCCCTGCAGCGCCTCGGGCACGCTGACCTGCTGGCCCGACACGCCGAACTGGTCGCGGAACACGCCCTCGCCGATCAGCGCGAGGCCGAAGGTCAGCAGCAGGCCGTACAGCGGGTCGAGCTTGTACAGGTGCTTGAGCAAGGTCCTCTCGATGACGACGCCGAGCGCACCGACGATCACCGGTGCGAGCACCAGCGCTCCCCAGTAGCCGAGGCCCCATTTCTCCATCGAGAACCAGGCCACGTAGGCGCCGATCATGTAGAGCGCGCCATGGGCGAAGTTGACGATGCCCAGCAGGCCGAAGATCACCGCCAGGCCCAGGCTCAGCATCGCGTAGAACGAGCCGTTGACCAGGCCGAGCAGCAACTGGCCGGCGAAGGCCTGCAGGGGGATGCCGAAGATTTCGGTCATGGGGTCATCCCATCACTTCCAGGAAGCGCACTTGCTCTCGGCCTTGGTCGTGAACGCCGCATCGCCCTTGATGGTCTCGACCACGTTGTAGTAGTCCCACGGCTCGGTCGACTTGTCGGGCGACTTGACCTGCATCAGGTACATGTCGTGCACCATGCGGCCGTCTTCGCGCACCGTGCCGTTCTTCGCGAACATGTCGTTGACCTTGGCCTTGTGCAACTGCGCGAGCACCTTGTCGGCGTCGTCGGTGCCGGTCGTCTTGACGGCCGCCAGGTAGTTGGCCACCACCGAGTAGTCGGCCGCCTGCAGCGACGACGGCATGCGCTTGACCTTCTCGAAGAACTTGCGGCTCCAGGCGCGCGTCTCGGCATCCTTGTTCCAGTACCAGCTGTCGGTCAGGTACATGCCCTGCGTCGTCTTCAGGCCCAGCGAGTGGATGTCGTTGATGAACACCAGCAGCCCGGCCAGCTTCATCGTCTTGGTGACGCCGAACTCGTTGGCGGCCTTGATCGCGTTGATGGTGTCGCCGCCGGCATTCGCCAAGCCCAGGATCTGCGCCTTGCTCGACTGCGCCTGCAGCAGGAACGACGAGAAGTCGCTGGCCGACAGCGGGTGCTTGACCTGGCCGGTGACCGTGCCGCCGGCCGCCTTCACGACGTTGGTGGTGTCGTTCTGCAGCGCCTGGCCGAACGCGTAGTCGGCCGTCAGGAAGTACCAGCTCTTGCCGCCGGCACGCACCACGGCGCCGCCGGTGCCCTTGGCCAGTGCCATCGTGTCGTAGGCCCAGTGGATGGTGTACGGGCTGCACTGCTCGTTGGTCAGCGCCGAGCTGCCGGCGCCCACCGCGATGAACGGCTTCTTCTTCTCGAGCGCCACCTTGGCCATCGCCAGGCTGGTGCCGGAGTTGGTGCCGCCGATCAGCATGTCGACGCCCTGCGTGTCGAACCACTCGCGCGCCTTCGCAGCGGCCACGTCGGCCTTGTTCTGATGGTCGGCCACGACCAGCTCGACCTTCTTGCCGTTGACCATGCCGCCGGCATCGGCGATCGCCATCTTGATGGCCTCGACGCCGGCCGGGCCGTCGATGTCGGAGTACAGGCCCGACATGTCGGTGATGAAGCCGATGCGGATCACGTCGCCCGACACCTGCGCGTGCGCAGGGACGAAGGCGGCGGTGGCGGCGAGCGAGCAGGCGGCGGCGATGTGTCTCAGTTTCATTGAGGTCTCCTTGTGTGGATCGATCTTCGGGATCAGACGCCCAGGTACTCGTGGAGCTGGGCCAGGCGGCCAGGCAACTCGGCCTGGGTGAACTCTTGAATGATCTGGCCGTGCTCCATCACGAGGAAGCGGTCGGCCAGCGGCGCGGCGAAGCGGAAGTTCTGCTCCACCATCACGATCGTGTAGCCCTGGCGGCGCAGCAGCACCACCATCTCGGCGAGCTTCTGCACGATGACCGGGGCCAGGCCCTCGGAGATCTCGTCGAGCAGCAGCAGCTTGGCGCCGGTGCGCAGGATGCGCGCGACGGCCAGCATCTGCTGCTCGCCACCCGACAGCCGCGTGCCCTGGCTGCCGGCGCGCTCCTTCAGGTTCGGGAACATCGCGTAGATCTCGTCGATCGCCATGCCGCCGTCGGCCAGCTTCGGCGGCAGCAGCAGGTTCTCCTCGGCCGACAGGCTCGAGAAGATGCCGCGCTCTTCCGGGCAGTAGCCGATGCCGAGCCGCGCGATGCGGTGCGTCGGCATCGCGATGGCCTCTTGCCCGCGGATGCGGATCGAGCCCTTGCGGCTGCCGGTCAGGCCCATGATCGCGCGCAGCGTGCTGGTGCGGCCGGCGCCGTTGCGCCCGAGCAGCGTCACCACCTCGCCTTCGTCGACGTGGAAGTTCACGCCATGCAGCACGTGCGATTCGCCGTACCAGGCCTGCAGTTCGCGGACTTCGACGAAGCGTTCGGCCATCTCAATGCGCTCCGGCGAGTTCGACGTTGGCGGTGCCCATGTAGGCCTCGACCACCGCGGGGTTCTTCGAGACCTCGCTGTACGGCCCTTCGGCCAGCGTCGCGCCGCGCTGCAGCACGGTGATGGTGTCGGCGATGCTCGACACCACGCTCATGTTGTGCTCCACCATCAGGATGGTGCGGTTCGCCGACACCTTCTTGATCAGCTGGCGGATGCGGTCGACGTCTTCCAGCCCCATGCCCTGCGTCGGCTCGTCGAGCAGCATCAGCTCGGGCTCCATCGCGAGCGTGGTCGCGATCTCGAGCGCGCGCTTGCGACCGTAGCTCAGCTCGACGGTCGGCGTGTCGGCGTACCCGGCCAGGTCGACCTCGGCCAGCAGCGCGCGGGCACGGTCGTTCAGGCCGTGCAGCGTGCGCTCGGACTTCCAGAAGTGGAACGAGGTGCCCAGCTGGCGCTGCAGCGCGACGCGCACGTTCTCGAGCACGCTCAGGTGCGGGAACACCGCCGAGATCTGGAACGAGCGGATCACGCCGCGCCGCGCGATCTGCGCCGGCTTCTCGCGCGTGATGTCGGCGCCGTTGAAGAGGATCTGGCCGCGCGTGGGCGTCAGGAACTTGGTCAGCAGATTGAAGCAGGTCGTCTTGCCGGCGCCGTTCGGGCCGATCAGCGCGTGGATGTGGCCACGCCGGACCTTCAGGTCGACCTGGTTCACCGCGACGAAGCCCTTGAACTCCTTTGTCAGCGCGCGGGTCTCGAGGATGGTGTCGGGGGTGCTTGCGGTGCTCATGGAATCTGGAACTCCTCTTCGGTGCCGCTCAGGCGGCCGGCGCGGCCATGCTGCCGCCGAGCCGCTGCGTCAGCTCGCGCGCGACGCGCATCACGGTGTCGCTCTGCTGCGCGGCGACCTGCGGATCGAGCATCGCCTTCTGCAGGCACACGCCGACGCCGGCCACCGCCTGGCCGGACGCATCAAACACCGGCGCGCCGAAGCAGTACACGCCTTCGCGCACGCTCTCGTCGTCGATGCTGTAGCCGCGCCGGCGGATCTCGGCCAGCTCGCCGACCAGGTCGCTGCGCTGGATCGGCGCGCGGTTCATGAAGGCCGGTAGCCGGTTCTGCGGAAAGTGGCTGCGCAGCCGGGCCTCGTCCAGCCAGGCGAGCATCGCCTTGCCGGTGGCCGCGCGGTGCGCCGGCAGCCGCATGCCGACGGTGAACGCCAGGCCGAGCGGGCGCACGCCGTTGCGCGCGGCGACGTAGACCACGTCGGCACCGTCGAGCACCGACAGGATCACCGTCTCGGACGGCGCCGCGCCGGCCTCGGCCCACAGCGCGGTGAATTCCTGGGCCGGGCTGGTGTGGGCGACGAACGCATGCGCCAGGCCCATCACGCGCGGGCCGATGAAGAAGCAGCCGTCGTCCTCGCGGCGCAGGTAGCCCAGCGCGCTCAGCGTGTTGCACAGGCCGTGCACACTGCTCTTGGGCAGGCCGAGGCTGGCCGAGAGCCGCGCCAGGCTCATCGCCTCGCGCTGCTGCGCCAACAGGTCCAGCAACGCGGCCGCCCGCGTGACGGCCGGCACCAGGGCCGGCTTGGTCGCGGGAGGGCGGGGAAGTTGGGCTTGCAGCATGCGTTGGACAGCGACGCGGCGCAGTGGGTGGGGGAGACCGGGAGAGAACAGGGCCGTTCAACGGGTTGAACCAGGATCGACCCATCGAACAGCCGGCGCAGTCTAAGAGGGGTCTTTGCGCTGGTGGATGCCGGCGCGGCCGGTTCGCGGGAAAGTCCGCACAGGGTTTGCGCGAGGCGCCTCGCTTCATTTTTTTGAATGATTGCGACAAGCGTGGTGAACTTCGTCACCTCGCCTTGCTCTTAAAGTCCCTCCCCACGGGCCGATTCGACGGGCCCAAGTGCTTCAAACTGTTTCAAGGCCTTCCATGCGCGCTCCGCCTTCACGCTACGACGCCGTTGCCATCAGCTTCCACTGGCTGCTCGGGCTGGCCATCGTCGCCACGTTCTGCGTCGGGCTGTACATGAGCGGCCTGCCGTTCTCGCCGCAGCGCCTGAAGCTCTTCAACTGGCACAAGTGGTCGGGCGTGGTGATCCTCGCGCTGTCGGCGCTGCGCCTGCTGTGGCGCCTGACGCACCGCCCGCCGGCCGACCTGCCGTCGCCCGCCTGGCAGCAGCGCGCGTCGCACTGGACGCACAACCTGCTGTACCTGCTGTTCTTCGCGGTGCCGCTGGCCGGCTGGGCGTACAGCTCGGCGGCCGGCTTCCCGATCGTCGTGTTCGGGCTGCTGCCGCTGCCCGATTTCGTGCCGGCCGACAAGGCGCTGGCCGAGACCGCGAAGCAGGTCCACGCGCTGCTCGCCTATGGCCTGGCGGCCCTGGTGACGCTGCATGTGGCAGCCGCGCTGAAGCACCAGTTCATCGACCGCGACGGGCTGCTGGCTCGCATGCTGCCTGGCGGCTCGCGTTGACCCCTCACTTTCACCGGGAGACCTTCGAATGAAAACCTACCTCACCGTCGCGAGCTTCGCCGTCGCCGCCGCGTTCGCCTTCCCTGCCTGCGCCCAGGCGCAGCAGAAGGTGGTGCCGGCGCAAAGCGAGATCGCCTTCACCAGCAAGCAGATGGGCGTGCCGGTCGACGGCAAGTTCCGCAAGTTCGACGCGCAGGTCGCGTTCGACCCGAAGAAGCCCGAGGCCGCGAAGATCGGCTTCACGATCGACCTGGCGAGCGTCACGCTCGGCACCGCCGAAACCGAGGCCGAGGTCGCCAAGCCGGACTGGTTCAACACCAAGTCGTTCCCGCAAGCCACCTTCCAATCGACCAGCGTCAAGGCCACCGGCCCGGGCAAGTTCGACGTGGCCGGCAAGCTGGCGATCAAGGGCGCGAGCCACGACGTGGTCGTGCCGGTGGTGCTGGCGCAGGCCGGCGGCAACACCACGGCCACCGGCAGCTTCGTGATCAAGCGCCTCGATTTCAAGATCGGCGACGGCGACTGGAAAGACACCTCGATGGTGGCCAACGACGTCACCGTCAAGTTCAAGCTCGCGCTGACCGGCGTGGGCGCCTTCTGATTTTCCGGATCCGCCGGATTCCTCTGCAGTACCTCACCCACCTCACCAGGACCATTCCCATGATGATGAAGACCCTCGTTGCCGCCGCCGCCCTCGCCGCTGCCGGCCTGGCACAAGCCGAAGCCGCGACCTACGCGATCGACCCGACCCACACCGCCGCGATCTTCGAGGCGAAGCACTTCAACACCAGCACGCTGCGTGGCCGCTTCGACAAGAAGGAAGGCACCGTCACGTTCGACAAGGCTGCCAAGACCGGCCGCGTCGAAATCACCTTCGACATGACCGCGATCAACACCGGCGTGCCGGCGCTCGACACGCACCTGAAGGGCAAGGACTTCTTCAACGCCGCCGAACAGCCGACCGCCAAGTTCGTCGGCGACAAGTTCAGCTTCGACGGTGCCGGCAAGGTGACCTCGGTCGCCGGCGCGCTGACGCTGGCCGGCAAGACCCAGCCGCTCACGCTGACGGCCGTCAACTTCAACTGCTACGAGAACCCGATGCTGAAGCGCGAAGTGTGCGGCGGCGACTTCGAGACGACGATCCAGCGCAGCCAGTGGGGCGTCAGCTACGGCCTGCAGTACGGCCTGCCGGACAACATCCACATGCTGATCCAGGTCGAAGCCGTCAAGCAGTAAGCCTCCCCCCGGGGAGCCGGCGCGGCCCGCTCAGGCCGCGCTGCCCTGGAGCCGGAACACCGACACCGCGGCGGCCAGCCGCTGCGCCTGCGCGCTGAGGCTGCCGGCCGCGGCCGCCGACTCCTCGACCAGCGCGGCATTCTGCTGCGTCACGCCGTCGAGCTGCTGCACCGCGTCGTTGACCTGGCCGACGCCCTGCGTCTGCTGGCGCGTCGCGCCGCTGATCTGGCTGATCAGCGCCGACACCTGCGCGAACTGGCTGACGACGCGCTGCATCGTCGAGCCGGCCTCACCGGCCAGCCGGTGCCCTTCCTCGATGCGCTGCGTGCTCTCGGCGACCAGGCCGCGGATCTGCCGCGCCGCCTCGGCGCAGCGCTGCGACAGCGACCGCACCTCGCCGGCCACCACCGAGAAGCCGCGGCCGTGCTCGCCCGAGCGGGCCGCCTCGACCGCCGCATTCAGCGCGAGGATGTTGGTCTGCAGCGCGATGCCGTCGATCACGCCGACGATGGTGCCGATGCGCGCCGCCGCCTCGCCGATCTCGTTCATCGTGCCGACGACCCGCGTGACGACCGTGCCGCCGTGGTCGGCCACCTGCGAGGCCTCGGCCGCCGCGCTGTCCGCCTGCCGGGCGTGCTCGGCATTGCCGCGCACGCTGTTGTCGATCTGGTGCAACGCCGCCGCGGTCTGCTGCAGGTTGGCGGCCTGCTGCTCGGTGCGGTCCGACAGGTCCATGTTGCCTTGTGCGATCTGCGCGCTCGCGGTGGCGATGCCGTCGGCCCCTTCGCGCACCTCGCCGACCACGCGCCGCAGGCCGGCCTGCATGTCGACCAGCGCGCGCAGCACCTCGGCCGCTTCGTCGCGCCCGCTGACCTGGATGTCGCCGCACAGGTCGCCGGTGGCGATGCGCGCGGCCACGCCGCTCGCCAGCTGCAGCGGCCGCGCCACGTCGCGCTGCAGCCGCCACCACACCAGCGCGAACAGCAGGGCGCTGGCCAGCAGCGCGCCGCCCAGCACCGCGAGGGCGTGGCGGTCGTTCACCGCGACGATGTCGTCGAAGCCGGAAATCCGGTCGTCGGCGAAGGCATTCGAGCGCTCGACGGTGCGGTCGACGCCACGCCGGTGTGCCTCATAGTGCACTTGCACGGCCGGCAGCGCGGCGCGTGCGGCATCGGCACGCCCATCGTGCAGCGGCTGCAGCACCTGCGCGCGGGCGGCCTCGAAGAAGCGTTGCGCCGCTTCATGCTGCTCGCCGAGCAGCTCGCGTTCCAGCCCGTACGGCGGATGGGTGCGCCAGTAGTCGACGCGCGCACGGTAGGCCTCGGCCAGTGCATCGAAACCACGCAGCGCCGCAGCCGGTGGCAGCGTGCCTTCGAGCGCCTGCGACAGCACCAGCCGCGCCTCGATCAGGTACAGCGGCGGCGGCAGCACGTCGGCGGTCACGTCCTTCGCGACGAACACCTGGCGCGCCTGGGCCTGCATGCGGTGGCTGTTCCAGCGGGCGCTGCCATGCAGCACCAGCAGCGCGACGATGAACACCGCGAGGAACAGCAACAACACGGACTTGATCGACTTCATGGCAACACCTCGACGAACACCGGAGCCAGCCGCCCGGCGCGGGCGCTGTGTCAGGTTTTTCGACGTGCCGCCGGTCGCCTTGACCGGGTCATTTGTTCAGGATTTCAGTGGCCCCCGGCCAGCAAGGCCGCATTGCCGCCGGCGGCCGCGGTGTTGATCGTCAGCGTCTGCTCGGCGCAGAAGCGGTAGAGGTAGTGCGGCCCGCCGGCCTTCGGGCCGGTGCCGCTCAGCCCCTCGCCGCCGAACGGCTGCACGCCGACCACCGCACCGATCATGTTGCGGTTGACGTACACGTTGCCGATGCGCGCCGCCTGCGCAAGCCGCAGCGCGCGGCTGTCGATGCGCGTCTGGATGCCCAGCGTCAGCCCGTAGCCGAGCGCGTTGACCTGCGCGATCACGTCGGCCACGTCGCCGCGCCAGCGCACCACGTGCAGCACCGGGCCGAAGATCTCCTGGCGCACATCGGCGATGCGCGGCAGCTCGAACGCGACCGGTGCGACGAGGCGCGGGAAGGTCGAGGTCACCGGCGCCTCGCCGATCAGCGCTGCGCTGCCGCGCAAGCGCTCGACATGGCCGCGGATGCCGGCGAAGGCCTCGTCGTCGATCACCGGGCCGACGTCGGTCGCGAGCAGCGCCGGGTCGTCGACGCGCAGCTCGGCCAGCGCGCCGCGCACCATCTCGATCACGCCGTCGGCCACGCCCTCGTGCACGCACAGCAAGCGCAGCGCCGAACAGCGCTGGCCGGCCGAGCGGAATGCGCTCTGCACGATGGCGTCGACCACCTGCTCGGGCAGCGCGGTGCTGTCAACCACCATCGCGTTGATGCCGCCGGTCTCGGCGATCAGCGGCACGATCGGGCCGTCCTTCGCGGCGAGCGCGCGGTTGATGATCTTCGCGACCGCGGTCGAGCCGGTGAAGCACACGCCCGCGGTGCGCGCATCGGCGACCAGCGCGGCGCCCACCGTCTCACCGGGGCCGTGCAGCATCGCGAGCGCATCGCGCGGCACGCCGGCCTCGTGCAGCAGCGCGACCAGGCGCTGCGCGACAGCGGGCGTCTGCTCGGCCGGCTTGGCGGCCACCGCGTTGCCGGCCACCAGCGCGGCCACCACCTGGCCGGCGAAGATCGCGAGCGGGAAGTTCCATGGGCTGATGCAGACGAAGACGCCGCGGCCGTGCAGCTGCAGCGCGTTGCTCTCGCCGGTCGGGCCGGGCAGGGCCTGCGTGGCCAGCCGGGCCTCGGCCTGGTCGGCGTAGTAGCGGCAGAAGTCGACCGCCTCGCGCACCTCGGCCACGCAGTCGCCCAGCGTCTTGTGCGCCTCTTTCACCAGCAGGCCGCAGAACTCGGGCAGGCGGGCCTCGAGCGCATCGCCGGCGCGACGCAGTGTCATCGCGCGTTCGGCCAGCGGGGTCGCGTTCCAGGCCTCGAAGCCGGACTGCAGGCGCGTCATCGCATCGCCGACATCGGCCACCGTCGCTTCGCGCACCGGCTCGACGCTGGTCGCGGCCAGCGCCGCGTCCAAGGGTCCGCGCTCCTCGATGCAGGCCAGGTCGGCACCGCGCGAGTTGACGCGCCCACTTTCGCCGTACAGCGCGCGCGGCAGCAGCTGGCCGATCGCGGCCGCCGGCGCCAGCGGTGACGCGAGCAGCAGGTCGACCGGCACCTCGTCATCCGACAGCTGGTGCACGAACGACGAATTGGCACCGTTCTCCAGCAGCCGGCGCACCAGGTAGGCCAGCAGGTCGCGGTGCTCGCCGACCGGCGCATAGACGCGCACCGGGATGTTGGCGTCGCGCATCACCTCGCGGTACACCCCCTCGCCCATGCCGTGCAGCCGCTGCATCTCGAACGGCGCGCCGGCCGCCTGCGCCATCTGCACGATCGCCGCGATGGTGCCGGCGTTGTGCGTCGCGAACTGCGGGTAGATCACCTCCGCATGGCCGATCAGCGCCCGCGCGCAGGCCAGGTACGAGATGTCGGTGTGGTGCTTGTGCGTGAACACCGGGTAGCCGGCCAGGCCCTGTTCCTGGGCGCGCTTGATCTCGCCGTCCCAGTAGGCGCCCTTGACCAGCCGCACCATGAACTTCAGGCCGTGCCGGCGGGCGATGCGTGCGACTTCGTCGACCACCTGCAGCGCGCGCGTCTGGTAGGCCTGCACCGCGAGGCCGAAGCCGCGCCACAGCGGAAACTGCTGCGCGATGCGCTCGGCCAGCGCGTCCAGCACGTCGAGCGACAGCTCGAGCCGGTCGCTCTCTTCCGCATCGATCGTCAGGTTGATGTTGGCGCGCGCAGCCTGCTCGATCAGCTGCCACACGCGCGGCAGCAGCTCGGCGCCGACGCGCTCGCGCTGCGCGTCTTCATAGCGCGAGAAGAGGGCACTGAGCTTGATCGAGATGCCGTCGGCCGCTTCCGGCCCGGCCGCGACCCGGCCACCGCCGATCGCGTCGATCGCCTTCGCATACGAGGCCAGGTAGCGCCGCGCATCGGCCTCGGTGCGCGCACCCTCGCCGAGCATGTCGTAGCTGAAGCGCAGGCCGGCCTGCTGCTTGCGCGCCGAGGCCGCCTCGCCCATGGCCTCGGCGATGTCGCGGCCGAGCACGAACTGCCGGCCGAGCAGCTGGATCGCACGCACCGTCGCGGCCACCACCGTCTGCGCACCGAGGCGCTTGAACAGCCCCGCTTCGGCATCGGCTTGCGGCAGGAACTTCTTCGACAGCGAGATCGCGCTCGCCGACAGGCTCGCCAGCATCTGGTGCGGCCCGCCCGACGACGCATCGAACTCGGCCTTGCCGAGCTGGTCGGCGGTCAGCGCGATCGCGGTCTCGGCATCGGGCACACGCAGCAGCGCCTCGGCCAACCGCATCAGCGCCAGGCCCTCGGCGCTGGAGATCGGGTATTCCCGCAGCAGCGACTCCATCGCCCAGAACGGTGCCGGCTTGTCGCGCACCGCCTGCACCCAGGGCCGCGCGGCGGCCTGGGCGGCCGCCCAGTCGAGCGCCTGCGCAAGGGGTGGCGTCAGGCTTGCTAACAGTTCCAGTTCAGGGCGGTACGGGTAGGGCAGGCGGGCGCGAGCCGGCGGCAAAAACATCATCGAAGCTCACCATTGGTGTTAGTTCTACTAGCGTATCTGCTGATTACATGAATTAATCACCGACAAAAAGCCAGCCTCCGAATTCATTCACCATGAAAACCAATCACAGCCTGCCCGCCACGCTGGACAAGATCGACGCCCGGATCCTGGGCGCGCTGCAGCAGGACGGGCGCATCTCGAACCTGAAGTTGGCCGAGACGGTGCACTTGTCGCCGACGGCGGTGCTGGAGCGGGTGAAGCGCTTGACGCGCGACGGCTTCATCCTCGGCTACGAGGCGCGATTGAACCCCGACAAGCTCGGCGCGGGAATGATGGTCTTCATCGAGGTCGTGCTCGACCGCACGACGCCGGACGTGATGAAGGCCTTCAAGGCGGCGGTGCAGGTGCGGCCCGAGATCCTCGAATGCCACCTGGTGGCCGGCGGTTTCGACTACCTGATCAAGACGCGCGTGGCCGACATGGGCTCGTACCGCGAGCTGATCGGCTCGGTGATCTGGAGCCTGCCGGGGGTGCGGGAGACGCACACGTATGCGGTGATGGAAGAGGTGAAGAACACGACGGCGCTACCGATCTGAGACGGCCCGGCTGCCGAAGATCGCGCTGCCGACGCGCACCATCGTCGCGCCCTCGGCCACGGCCGCATCGAGGTCGGCCGACATGCCCATCGACAGCGTGTCGAGCGCCAGGCCCTCGGCATTCAGCTGCTCCAGCAACTCCCGCAACGCCCGGTGCGGCGCGCGTTGGCCCTCGAGATCGCCAGCCGGCTCGGGAATCGCCATCAAGCCGCGCAACCGCACCCCGGGCAGCGCCGCGACCTGCCGGGCCACCTCGGCCACCTCGCCGGGTGCCAGCCCGCTCTTGCTGGCCTCCCCGCTGATGTTCACCTGCAGGCACAGCTGCAACGGCGCCAGCCGCGCCGGCCGCTGCTCGCTCAGCCGCTGCGCGATCTTCAGCCGGTCGACCGAGTGCACCCAGTCGAACTGCTCGGCGACGACGCGCGTCTTGTTGCTCTGCAGCGGGCCGATCAGGTGCCATTCGACGTCGGCTCGCAGCTCGGCCAGCGCGGCAATCTTGTCGATGCCCTCCTGAACATAGTTCTCGCCGAAGCGGCGCTCGCCCGCCGCGAAGGCCTCGCGCACCGCGTCCGGCCCGAAAGTTTTGGTAACAACCAGCAGCGTGACGCTTCGCACGGGGCGTTGCGAGAGCGCACATGCCCGCGAGATGCGCTGGTGCACTTGTTGTATGTTCGAAGCAATCGTCGCCATAATTCCCCGAGCCTATCCCAAGCTACCAGGGACACCCGGGAACAGGCGGCGCCGCGAGCCCCGCCGACGAGGTGGCCGCTCACAACCCATTACAAGCACCCCATGGACATCACCCAACTGCTCGCGTTCTCGGTCAAGAACAAGGCCTCCGACCTTCACTTGTCGGCAGGGCTGCCGCCGATGATCCGCGTGCACGGCGATGTGCGTCGCATCAATGTCGATCCGCTCGAGCACAAGCAGGTGCACGAGATGGTCTACGACATCATGAACGACTCGCAGCGCAAGAATTACGAAGAAACGCTCGAGTGCGACTTCTCGTTCGAGATCCAGGGCCTGGCCCGCTTCCGGGTCAATGCCTTCAACCAGAACCGCGGCGCCGGCGCCGTGTTCCGGACCATTCCGTCGAAGATCCTGACGCTGGAGCAACTCAACACCCCGAAGGTGTTCGCCGAGCTCGCGCTGAAGCCGCGCGGCCTGGTGCTCGTCACCGGCCCGACCGGCTCGGGCAAGTCGACCACGCTGGCCGCGATGGTCAACCATCTGAACGAAAACGAGTACGGCCACGTGCTGACGGTCGAAGACCCGATCGAGTTCGTGCACGAATCCAAGAAGTGCCTGATCAACCAGCGCGAGGTCGGCCCGCACACGCTGAGCTTCGCGAACGCGCTGCGCTCGGCGCTGCGCGAAGACCCGGACTGCATCCTGGTCGGCGAAATGCGCGACCTGGAAACCATCCGCCTCGCGCTGACCGCCGCCGAAACTGGCCACCTGGTGTTCGGCACGCTGCACACCAGCTCGGCCGCCAAGACGATCGACCGCGTGGTCGACGTGTTCCCGGCCGCCGAAAAGGAAATGGTGCGCTCGATGCTGTCGGAATCGCTGATCGGCGTGATCTCGCAGACGCTGTGCAAGCTGAAGGACGGCAGCGGCCGCGCCGCGGCGCACGAAATCATGCTGGGCACCGCGGCCATCCGCAACCTGATCCGCGAGAACAAGATCGCGCAGATGTATTCGTCGATCCAGACCGGCAACACGGTGGGCATGCAGACGCTCGACCAGAACCTGTCGGACCTGGTTCGCCGCAACATCATCTCGCCGGCCGAAGCGCGCTCGAAGGCGAAGTTCCCCGAAAACTTCCCCGGCTGACCGGCCACAACCCGCCACCCGCCTCGATCCGTCCGCCCCAGGTGCCGCGTGAAACGACTCTTTGATCGCCTGAAGCGTGGCGGCGACGACACGCGCGCGGTCTCGAAGGAGGACGCGGGCCTCGGCGAATCCGGCTTCTTCTCGACCCAGTTCGCCGACCGCGCCGAAGACACCCAGGCGCTGGCCACCTGGGCCGCGCGCGCGCCGACGGTCGGCGCCACCCCGATCGAGCGCCAGCAGGCCGAGCCGCTGTTCGCCAAGCTGTGGGGTGCCGACCGCTACGTGGCGGCGCTCAGCCCGGACGAGCTGCAGCGCATGAGCCAGTACCTGCAGTTCGTGCAGGTGCCGGCCAACAAGGAAGTGATCGGCCAGGACGAGCAGGGCGACTACATGCTGATCGTGCTCGACGGCACGCTGGCGGTCGACCGCATCCAGCCCTGGGGCGGACGAGCCCGGCTGGCCGAGGCGCGGGCCGGCGACATGCTGGGCGAGATGTCGCTGCTCGACGCGGGCGCCCGCTTCTCCGCCTGCACCACGCTGACGCCGTGTACCCTCGCGGTGGTGGATGCGCAGCGATTGGATGAGATGATCATGTTCGAGCCGCGACTCGGCCTGGCCCTGCTGGCCTCGCTGTCGCGGCGTTTGTCATTGCGTTTGCGGCAGGTCAGCGCCCGGCTGAGTGCCTTGTTGTCCAGCACCTGACGGGCCAGAGGAAGCATCATGGAAAGAGACCAGGCATCGAAATTCGTCAACGACCTGCTGCGCCTGATGGTGTCGCGCAACGGGTCCGACTTGTTCCTCACCGCGGACTTCCCGCCGGCCATCAAGGTCGACGGCAAGGTCACCAAGGTGTCGCCGCAGCCGCTGACCGGCCAGCACACGCTGGCGCTGACGCGCGCGGTGATGAACGACAAGCAGGCCGCCGAGTTCGAGCGCACCAAGGAGTGCAACTTCGCGATCTCGCCGCAGGGCATCGGCCGCTTCCGGGTCAACGCCTTCGTGCAGCAGGGGCACGTCGGGCTGGTGATGCGGACGATTCCGCAGACGCTGCCGACCATCGACAGCCTGAACCTGCCGCAGGTGCTGAAAGACGTGACGATGACCAAGCGCGGTCTCGTGATCTTCGTCGGCGCCACCGGCTCGGGCAAGAGCACCTCGCTGGCGGCGATGGTCGATTTCCGCAACGAGAACTCGTACGGCCACATCATCACGATCGAAGACCCGGTCGAGTTCGTGCACCCGCACAAGAACTGCATCATCACGCAGCGCGAGGTCGGCCTCGACACCGAAGGCTGGGGCCAGGCGCTGAAGAACACGCTGCGCCAGGCGCCCGACGTGATCCTGATGGGCGAAATCCGCGACCGCGAGACCATGGAGCACGCAGTGGCCTTCGCTGAAACCGGCCACCTGTGCATGGCCACGCTGCACGCCAACAGCGCCAACCAGGCGCTCGACCGGATCATCAACTTCTTCCCCGAAGAGCGCCGCGCCCAGCTGCTGATGGACTTGTCGCTGAACCTGAAGTCGCTGGTGTCGCAGCGGCTGCTGCCGCGCCAGGAAGGGCGCGGGCGGATCGCCGCGGTCGAGATCATGCTGAACACGCCGCTGATCTCGGAGCTGATCTTCAAGGGCGAAGTCTCCGAGATCAAGGAGATCATGAAGAAGTCGCGCGAGCTGGGCATGCAGACCTTCGACCAGAGCCTGTTCGACCTGTATGAGAACCACCTGGTGACCTACGAAGATGCGCTGCGCAACGCCGACTCGGTGAACGACCTGCGGCTGCAGATCAAGCTGAACAGCAACCGTGCGCGCAGCAGCGACCTGTCGGCCGGTACCGAGCACCTGACCATCGTCTGAGGACACGCCCGCGATGAGCACCAAGACCTACGAGCCGATTGCCGCGCAGACCGTGGCCTTTCTGGGCCTGGGCGTGATGGGCCACCCGATGGCCGGGCACCTGGCCCGCGCCGGGCACCGCGTGACCGTCTACAACCGCACCGCGGCCAAGGCGGCGCAGTGGGCGAAGGAGTACGGCGGCGCGAGCGCTCCCACCCCGAAAGCCGCGGTGGCCGGCGCCGACCTGGTGTTCGCCTGCGTCGGCAACGATGACGACCTGCGCGCGGTGACGACCGGGCCCGACGGCGCCTTCGCCGGCATGAAGCCGGGCGCGATCTTCGTCGACCACACCACCGCGTCGGCCGAGGTGGCGCGCGAGCTCGACGTGGCGGCCCGCGCGCTCGGCCTGCGCTTCATCGATGCGCCGGTGTCCGGCGGCAATCTGGGCGCGATCAACGGCGCGCTGACCGTGATGTGCGGTGGCGACGCTGCCGCGTTCGCGAAGGCCCAGCCGGTCGCGATGGCCTTTGCCAAGGCCGTCACGCTGCTCGGCGAGAGCGGTGCCGGCCAGCTGGCGAAGATGGTGAACCAGATCTGCATCGCCGGGCTCGTGCAGGGCTTGGCCGAGGCGGTCGCGTTCGGCCAGAAGGCCGGGCTCGACATGAAGGCCGTGCTCGGCGTGATCGGCAAGGGCGCCGCGCAGAGCTGGCAGATGGACAACCGCGGGCCGACGATGATCGACGGCAAGTTCGATTTCGGCTTCGCGGTCGACTGGATGCGCAAGGACCTGGGCCTGGTGCTCGACGAGGCCAAGCGCAACGGCGCGCGGCTGCCGGTCACCGCGCTGGTCGACCAGTTCTATGCCGACGTGCAGGCCACCGGCGGCCAGCGCTGGGACACCTCGAGCCTCATCACGAGGCTGAAGTAAGCCCGTTCAGGGCTTGTTCGACGAGCTGGCGGGCTTCGGCGGTTCGGCCGGACGCAGCCGGGCCAGTTCGTCTTCGGTGACGACCTCGAACACCCGCACCACCTTCTGCACGCCGCTGATGCTGCGCGCCAGGTCGGTCGCGCGGTCGGCCTCGCGCTGCGTGACGATGCCCATCAGGTAGACGGTGCCGCGCTCGGTGACCACCTTGAAGGCATTGGCCATCACGTCGCGCGCATCGATCAGCGTCGCCTTGACCTTGCTGGTGAGCAGCGCATCGCTCGCGCCGCTGCGGCTGAAGGTGTTGCTGCCGGCCAGCGAGACCTCGTTGACGACGGTGCGCACGTTCTCGAGCTGCGTCACGGCCTGTTCGACGGCGGCCTTCTCGGTGTCGGTCTGCACCTCGCCGGTCAGCAGCACCATGCGGTTGTAGCTGGTGACGCTGACGCGCGACTTCTGTTGATCGGTGACCTCGGCGATCCGCTTGCCGGCCTTCAGTTCGATCGACTGGTCTTCGAGCTGCGCGCCGGAGGTGCGGCGGTCGGTGGCGACCAGTGTGCCGCCGACCATCGCGCCGCCGATGAAGAGGGCGGCGCAGCCGGACAGGCTGGCAGCGGCGACGACCGCCGCGACGACGATGGTGAAGGGAGAGAGGCGAGAGACGAGAAGCTTCATGTGTTTTCCTGTTCACCCAGCAATTGCAGATCGACCGCGTCGCACAGGCAATGCAGCGCGAGGATGTGAACTTCCTGGATGCGCGCAGTGCGTTCGTGCGGCACGCAGATGTGGACGTCGGTTTCGGTGAGTTCGGCCGCCATCTTGCCGCCGCCGCGGCCGGTCAGCGCGACCACGGTCATCTCCTTCGCGTGGGCCGCCTCGACGGCGGCCAGCACGTTGGCGGAGTTGCCGCTGGTGGTGATCGCGATCAACACGTCGCCGGGGGCGCCGAGCGCCTGCACCTGCTTCGAGAAGATCACGTTGAAATCGTAATCGTTGCCGATCGCCGTGAGGATCGAGGAGTCGGTCGTCAACGCGATCGCGGCGAGGCCCGGGCGTTCGCGCTCGAAGCGGCCGATGAACTCGGCGGCGAAGTGCTGGGCGTCGCTGGCGGAGCCGCCGTTGCCGCAGGCCAGCACCTTGCCGCCGGCGGTGATGCAGCCGACCACGGCACTGACGGCATCGGCAATCGGACGGGAGAGGATTTCAGCGGCCGCGTACTTCAGGTCGGCGCTGTCGAAGAACTGTTGCTGGATTCGTTGTTCGAGCATGGGCATGGATCATATGACACGGGTGCACCAGCTTGGTTCCGAGGGGTGTGATTGCCCGCTCAACCTGCATCGAAAGCCGCGCGCAGCCATTCGAGCTGCTCGCCGTCGATGGCCACGACGTCGAAGCGGCAGGGCGGCAGCGTCGGGTACGTGCGCAGGAAATGATGCGCCGCGAAGATGACACGACGCTGCTTGACGGCCCCGACGCTCGCCGCCGCACCGCCATGGCCGAGCCGGGCGCGGGTGCGCACCTCGACGAACACCAGCGTGCCGTCGCGATCGCGCAGGATCAGGTCGACTTCACCCCCGCGGGCGCGCGGGCCGGCGGCGACCCGATAATTGCGCCGCACCAGCACGAGGCCGTGGCGCAGCAGGTGCGCGAGCGCCCGTGCCTCGCCGTCGTCTCCCACCTCCTTCGTCGTCTGGACCATCGTGACCCTGGATTCATCGTTGTTGCTGAAGGCGGCCGAGGCCGCGGCGGGGGCACAGCAGTATCCCGCCGGCGCGCTGTACGTCGTCGCGACGCCGATCGGCAACCTGGCCGACATCACCTTGCGCGCGATCCACGTGCTGTCGCTGGTCGACGCGGTGGCCTGCGAAGACACGCGGCACAGCGCGCAGCTGATGCGGCACCTCGGGCTCGACAAGCCGCTGCTGGCGGTGCACGAGCACAACGAGCGCGAAGCGGCGCAGGCGGTGGTGGCGCGGCTGGGGCGCGGCGAGCGGGTGGCGTATGTGAGCGATGCGGGGACGCCGGCGGTGAGCGACCCGGGCGCGGTGCTGGTCGCTGCGGCGCAGGCGGCGGGTCATCGGTGTGTTCCTCTTCCGGGTGCCAGCAGCGCGTTGGTCGCGTTGAGCGTGGCGGGGGACACCATCACCGGCGGCTTCGAGTTCGTCGGGTTCCTGCCGGCGAAGGGCGCTGAGCGGCAACGTGCACTGGCCGCCGTGGCAGCGCGTGCGTCGGCGCAAGTGCTGTTCGAGGCGCCGCATCGCATCGAGGCATTGGCTACCGCCTTGGCCGGCGCGTGCGGTGCGCGGCCGCTGACCGTGTGCCGCGAACTGACGAAGCAGTTCGAAAACGTCGCGACGATGCCGGCCGACCAACTGCCGGCGTGGCTTGCCGCGGATGCCAACCGTGTGCGGGGCGAGTTCGTGCTGGTGCTCCATGGCCAGGCGGTGAGCAGCGGCGATGATGAAGCCCGCGCCACCGCGACGTTGCAGACGCTGCTCGCGGAGTTGCCCCTCAAGCAGGCCGTGTCGCTCGCGGCCAGCCTGACGGGGCAAGCCCGCAATGTGCTCTACGAGCATGCGCTGCGATTGAAACGCGAACTTGAATAACGCTACTGCTGGCGGCGCTGATACGACAATTTGTGGACAAGCGCACTGGCGCCGGTGGATGAGCTTGTGTCACCGATCTCTTTCGCCTTGGCCGCCAGCGCATCTCGCTTTTGCCGAAGCAGGCTCAGACGACCTTCCTCCGCTTTGAGTTGCTGTTTGAGCCCGCCAATCTTCTCTCGTTGAAAGTGGATCTTTTGTTCCAAGCGCTCATCGACCGGCTCATTCAGCTCCGCCGTCAAGATTTCCATCTGCTCAGGTATGACAACGCCGGGCGTCCGACTCCGGGTCTTGATCCTCGGGCTCGATTTGCCCTTCGGTGTCGAGGGTGCGTGCTCTTGCGAGCTTGGAAGCACTTTCCGTGTGCCACTTTGGACGCCCTTGCCAGATGACAGCTTTAGGTCGGCTGGTTCTTTTCTCGGGGTTTTTTCCGCGTCGGCCCCAGCAGTCACCTCCCGCGGCAACTTCTTTTCATAGTCCTTGACCTGCTGCTGTTGCTTGGGAGTCAACAGGCCGAAATTCAAGTCGCCTCTGTCCCAGGCCCCCGACTGCTCCGGGGTCAACCGCACACAGTCTTTCAGGTTCGGGATGCTCTTCGCAGATTTCTCGCGAATCTTCGGAATGGATTGCCTGCTCTTGCGTTCCTCTTTTTTCGTTCTCGGCGAAGTATCTGGAGTGATCCTCGTTCCGCGTGGCGATTGAGTGCCTTCCATCGTGCTGGCTCCTGAAATGGGTGGGAGTTGCGTGAGCGCCGTCCTTGACGAACATCCCGCTCACATCGAACGCTGAGTGACAGCGTTCCTCTTTCCGGTTCCCTTTGCACCGGTCCCTTCTTACCGTCGTGCCTTTCGCCTCCTCCTAGAATGCCCCACCACCCCACAGGAGCCGCCGCCATGATCTCGCGCGAACCCACCATCGAACGACTGGCCGTCGCCCGCTCGCTGCTGCTCGAACCCTTCGGCCTGACCGATGCCACGCTCTCGAAGGCCCTGCAGGCCATCGCGACGCACCGCATCGACGACGCCGACCTCTACTTCCAGTACACGCGCAGCGAAGGCTGGAGCCTGGAAGAAGGCATCGTGAAGAGCGGCAGCTTCGGCATCGACCAGGGCGTCGGCGTGCGCGCGGTGGCCGGCGAGAAGACCGCCTTCGCGTACTCCGACGACATCTCCGAGGCGGCGCTGCTCGATGCAGCCGCCACCGTGCGCACCATCGCCGCGGCCGGCCAGAGCCGCACGGTCAAGATCGGCGGCGCGCCGAAGATCGCCGGCAGCCGCGTGCTCTACGCGCCGATGGACCCGATCGCCACGCTCGACAGCACGCAGAAGGTCGCGCTGCTGGAGCGCGTCGAGAAGCTCGCCCGCTCCAAGGACCCGCGCATCAAGCAGGTGATGGCCGGCATCGCCGCCGAGTACGACGTGGTGCTGGTGGCACGCGCCGACGGCACGCTGGCCGCCGACGTGCGCCCGCTGGTGCGCCTGTCGGTCACCGTGATCGCCGAGCAGACCATCGCCGGCGAGGTGCGCCGCGAAGTCGGCTCCGGCGGCGGCGGCGGCCGCTTCGGGCTCGGCTACTTCCACGACAACATCATCGAGAGCTATGTGAACGATGCCGTCAAGGCGGCCCTCACCAACCTCGAATCGCGCCCGGCCAAGGCCGGCGAGATGAGCGTCGTGCTCGGCCCGGGCTGGCCCGGCGTGCTGCTGCACGAGGCCATCGGCCACGGGCTCGAGGGCGACTTCAACCGCAAGGGCTCGAGCGCGTTCAGCGGCCGCATCGGCCAGCGCGTGGCGGCCAAGGGCGTGACCGTGCTCGACGACGGCACGATTCCCGACCGCCGCGGCTCGCTGAACGTCGACGATGAAGGCAACGCAACGCAGCGCAACGTGCTGATCGAGGACGGCATCCTGAAGGGCTACATCCAGGACTCGATGAATGCCCGCCTGATGGGTGTCGCCCCGACCGGCAACGGCCGCCGCGAGAGCTACGCCGCGGTGCCGATGCCGCGCATGACCAACACCTACATGCTCGGCGGCGACAAGCCCAAGGAAGAGATCATCGCCGGCCTGAAGCGCGGGCTGTACGCCACCAACTTCGGCGGCGGCCAGGTCGACATCACCAGCGGCAAGTTCGTGTTCTCCGCGTCAGAGGCCTTCTGGGTCGAGAACGGCAAGATCCAGTACCCGGTGAAGGGCGCCACCATCATCGGCAACGGTCCCGACGCGCTGACCCGCGTCAGCATGATCGGCAACGACATGAAGCTCGACACCGGCGTCGGCGTGTGCGGCAAGGAAGGGCAGAGCGTGCCGGTGGGGGTCGGGCAGCCCACCTTGCGCATCGACAAGATGACGGTGGGCGGGACGGCCTGAGCAAACCAGCACGGCGAGGCGCTTGGTGGTGCGGGCGACTGGCCAGCTCTTGCTATAGGTTGGTGGCGTTGGCCATGCCGTCCCACTTCTCCAGCTTGGCTTGCGCATCCACGAGAAGCGCTTTGAGCTGCTCTACTCGACTCTTGTGCTCAGCGACCTTGCGTTCGATCTTGTCGGGCGACGCTGTTCCCGTTTCGACCGCAGCGACCGGTTTGGACGGAAGCACGTTCCGGACACTGTCGGCACGCTGCTTCTCACGAGTCTCGGCTTCCGCCTTCTCGTCTGCACGGGTCAACTCGTCGATCAGCTCTGTCAGTTTCAGCGTAGCTCCCCCGAAGGTCCCCTCTCCGAACGAAGTCGTGGCCTCCTCAACTTGGCCATACTCGACAGAGGTCATCGCTCGGCGCTCGAGCTCTGCATTCAACTCGACAATTGCCTTCTCGCATTGTGCGATTCCGCCTTCGCTGAGTTTCTGCAGAACGGCCGCCTGCTCTTCCATGTCAATCGCGCGCTGTTCCAGATTGCCCATTTCGCGTCTTGCCGCTTGTGCCTTTCTCTTGTAGTCCTGCACGGCACTTTTCAGATTGAGATCGCTTCCAACCATGACACCCAGGTGTTCGAGCGCCTTGCGGATCTGTTCTTCGGAAGCATCTTTCACCGATCCTACGAGTTCCCGAATGACTTCGTGGACGTTGCGACCGCTGCCCAGCGTCGGCATCTGCTTCTGGATGCTTGGCTTTCCCCTCGGCGTCTGACCTGGCGATCTCGGACTCCACGTCCTTCGTGGGTCATGCTCTTTCCGATCCGCGTACGTCGGCAAGACGGAGCTTGAGTTGGAAGACGAGAAATCAACCGTGGCACGGCCCTTGTCAAGCGGCGTCGATGGAATGACATAGTCGTCTTGCCCACCCGTCAGATTCAAGGTTTGACGAGCCTTTCGCTGGCTGTCTTTGACGCGGCTCTTGTGCTCAGGCTTCTTCTCGTCAACCGTGGCACCGTGCTTCTCGCGCTTCCCCGAACGAGATGACTTTTCGATTCCGGATTTCATGGTTCTCTCCTGATTGACGAGCCATTGCGGCCCTGCGTTGATGAGTGACTGCGAATGCCAGACTCGTCCCGACTGCTGATGACTCTCGATATCGCATCGCCTGAGTAACGCCACGTCCGAGAGCGTTCCGTGCTTCATCTCGGGCTTGTGCGGGGCCGGCGCAAGTAGCGCGTCAACCTTCTTCGCGAGGTACTCCACTCTGGCTGCAGAGGCCTCGATGCGGGTCTCCAGCGCCTGCACGTAGTCCCTGGCGGCCTGGAGCTCGTCCTTCAGTGGACCCGCGGTTTCAAGCTCCCTGTCGAGCTGTTGCCGGCAGGCCCGCAGCTGTTCCACCGTTCCGGGCGTCGTCGACGCGAGCCTCTCCCGCAACGCGACGCCCTGCTGCTGCACCGCTTTCAATTGCAGGCGCAGCGCTTCGGCAGAGGCATCGTCATTGCGCGCCATCGCAGCTTCGATCGCGCGCAACAGCGCTTCCTCGTCCTGGCGCTGCTGTGTCAACAGCTCGTCGGATTGAGGTTCGATCATGGGCCGCCGTGGCGATTGCAGACCCAGCGAGACCAATGTGGCCTCCGCCCTCTCCTGCGTCATCCGAGGCGTGGCCTTCTTATCAGGTCCCGTGCATCTCGCATCGCGGGTGCGGACGCTCTTCAGTGACGCGCGAGGCAAGCTGGGTTTGCCTGAGGTATGCCCACTCATGGTCGGTTCCTGTCCGGAGGTGTCGCTGTCGCTGCAGCAGGCGTCTGCTCGCCTGCCTGCATTGGTAACGACACGCCCGGCGCGGTTCCCCCTCTTGCCTCTTTACACCACCCGCACGCTCAACACCGGCAAGCCCGCGATCTCCCCCTGCATCACATCCCCCGGCACCACCGGCCCGACGTTCTCCGGCGTGCCGCTGAAGATGATGTCGCCCGGCTTCAGCTCGAAGGCCTGCGACAGCTTGCTGATCTGCTCGGCCACGCTCCAGATCATCTGCTTCAGGTCGGCGTTCTGCTTCAGCTGGCCGTTCACCTTCAGCGTGATCGACCCCTGCGTGAAGTGCCCGGTCTGCGCCACGCGGTGGATCGGCCCGATCGGTGCCGAGCGGTCGAAGCTCTTGCCGATCTCCCACGGCTTCTTCTCGTCGCCCATCGCGCGCTGCAGGTCGCGGCGCGTCATGTCGAGCCCGATCGCGTAGCCGTAGACCAGATCGAGCGCCTGCTCCGGCGGCACGTTGCGCCCGCTCCGGTGCAGCGCCGCGACCAGTTCGATCTCGTAGTGGTAGTTCTTCGTCAGCGGCGGGTACGGGTGCTCGCCGGTGCTGCCGGGCGCGACGAATTGCACCGCATCGCTCGGCTTCTGGAAGAAGAACGGCGGCTCGCGGCTCGGGTCCGAGCCCATCTCGCGCGCATGCGCCGCGTAGTTGCGGCCGATGCAGTAGATGCGCCGCACCGGGAACAGCTCGGCGCTGCCGACCACCGGCAGCGTCGGCTGCGGCACGTCGAACGCGGTCTTCGCGCCGCCGGCCGCGCGGCTGTCGGTGGCGCAGCCGGCCACGGTGCCCAGGCCCACCAAGGCGCCGGTGGAAATCAGGTGTCGTCGGTCCATGCTTGTCTCCTGTCTTGTGGTGAACCCGTGATTGACCCGCGCCCGCGCGGTGCTGTCAATTTGCCGCCGACGGCAAACACCTGTGCGCAAAAAGGAGCTTGACGGCCCGTCCGGAGCCCGTGCTACATTCGCGCCCATGCGTTTCGTCCCGTCCTACTTCTTTGCCTACTTTTGGTTCTCGCACCGCCCGGCGGAGGAGAGGTCAGCGCGTAGGCTGTAAGACACAAACGCAAAGACTCACCAAACCGCCGGGCTCCCCCGGCGGTTTTTTTTTGCCCTCCCGAAGTTTCATCGTCCCATCCCAGCAGGAGATCACGCCCATGAATGCCAAGTCCGCCAGCGCCACGGAGGGTTGGTATGCGCCCATCGACAAGACAGGCCAGACCGACGACGAAAGGATCCAGGACGTGACTCCGCTGCCCCCGCCCGAACACCTGGTTCGCTTCTTCCCGATCCGCGGCACGGCCGCCGAAACGCTGATCGCCGACACCCGCCAGCGCATCAAGAACATCGTCGCCGGCCGCGACGACCGCCTGCTCGTCGTGATGGGCCCCTGCTCGATCCACGACCCGGTCGCCGCCGTCGACTACGCCCGCAAGCTGCGCGTGCAGCGCGAAAAATACGCCGGCACGCTCGAGATCGTGATGCGCGTCTACTTCGAGAAGCCGCGCACCACCGTCGGCTGGAAGGGCCTGATCAACGACCCCTACCTCGACGAGAGCTACCGCATCGACGAAGGCCTGCGCATCGCGCGCCAGCTGCTGACCGAGATCAACCGCCTGGGCATGCCGGCCGGCAGCGAGTTCCTCGACGTGATCTCGCCGCAGTACATCGGCGACCTGATCTCGTGGGGCGCGATCGGCGCACGCACCACCGAAAGCCAGGTGCACCGCGAGCTTGCCTCGGGCCTGTCGGCACCGATCGGCTTCAAGAACGGCACCGACGGCAACATCCGCATCGCCACCGACGCGATCCAGGCCGCGGCCCGCGCGCACCACTTCCTGTCGGTGCACAAGAACGGCCAGGTCGCGATCGTCGAGACGCGCGGCAACCCCGATTGCCACGTGATCCTGCGCGGCGGCAAGACGCCGAACTACGACGCAGTGCACGTGGAGGCCGCCTGCAAGGACCTCGAGGCCGCGAAGCTGAACCCGTCGCTGATGGTCGATTGCTCGCATGCCAACAGCAGCAAGCAGCACGAGCGCCAGATCGACGTCGCGCGCGACATCGCCGGCCAGGTCGCCGGTGGCAGCCGCCGCATCTTCGGCGTGATGGTCGAGAGCCACCTGCAGGCCGGCGCGCAGAAGTTCAGCGCCGGCAAGGACGATCCGGCCCAGCTCGCCTACGGCCAGAGCATCACCGACGCCTGCATCGGCTGGGACGATTCGCTGACGGTGCTCGACGTGCTGCACCAGTCGGTGAAGGCGCGCCGCGGCTGAGTGGCCTGAGGGTGCACGGGGCGTCTGCGCATGTAAAGGCGGTCACCCAGATGTAGCGCGGGTAAGCCGAGGCAAGAAGACTGGCCTCGGCGCCCGGGATCGGGTGCAATGCCGGTTCGATCCACTTGCCAGGGGCACGCCATGACCACGCCGCACCGCATTCGCAGCAGCCTGCTGGCCGTGACCCTGGGCGGCGCGGCGCTGCTGGCCTCCGCCCTGACGCTGGCGGCCGAGCCGTCGGCCAAGGACAAGACCGCGATGGAGGCGGTGTTCACCCGCGTCGACGTGAACGGCGACGGCAAGCTGTCGCGCGAAGAGGCCGAGCGCCTGCCCGCCATCGCCGCGATGTTCGACAAGCTCGATGTGGACCACGATGGGCAGCTCACGCTGGCCGAGTTCGCGGTCGGCTACTACTCGGCGCCCTGACCGAGCCGCTCAGTCCGCGTCTCTCGCCAGCCGCTCGCTGCGCCAGTACACATCGTCGCCGCCGAGACCATCGAGGTTGGCCCGGTTCAGCACGCGCGCCAGCACGAACAGCAGGTCGCTGAGCCGGTTCAGGTACTGCCGCGGCTCGGCCCGCACCGCCTCGTGCGCGGCCAGCGCCACCACCGCGCGCTCGGCCCGCCGCGCGACGGTGCGTCCCACGTGCGCGACCGCCGCACTGCGCGTGCCCGCCGGCAGGATGAACTCCTTCAGGCGCGGCAGCACGGCGTTGTGATGCGCCAGCGCCTCGTCGAGCCGCAGCACCGCATCGGCCTTCAGCAGCTCGTAGCGGGGGATCGACAGCTCGCCGCCGAGGTTGAACAGCTCGTGCTGGATCACGACCAGCAGCTCGCGCACGTCACCGGGCAGCGGCTCGGCGAGCAGCACGCCGAGCGTCGAGTTCAGCTCGTCGACATCGCCCATCGCCTGCACCCGCAGGTGGTCCTTCGGCACCCGCGTGCCGTCGCCGAGGCCTGTGGTGCCGTCGTCACCGGTGCGGGTGGCGATCTGGGTGAGCCGGTTCGCCATGCTCAGGGCTGCGCCGGCGGCGTGACCTGCATCTGCGAGGCCTTGGCCCGCATCACGTAGCTCTGGTAGGCCGGCAGCGCGATCGCGGCCAGGATGCCGAGCACGAAGAAGGCCGGGAACACCCAGGCCAGGATCTTCACCGAGCGGCTGTTCGGCGGGGGAGGCGCGCCGTATTCGTTGGTGCCGGGCGTGCCCGCCTTGAAGAACCAGATCAACGCGACGAAGGGAATGATCGCGAGCAGCACCGCCCAGCCGGTCCAGCCCATGTCGTGCGTGCGCTGGATCATCATCATCACGCTCCAGATGAGGTACACGATGCCGACCACGATGTAGATCGCCACCGCCACGAACGGCGAATTCGTCAGGGCCATGACCAGGCCGGCCACGAGGAACACCGGCAGCAGCAGCAGGTAGCTCGCGCCGAGGTAGGCGAGGTAGCGCAGGCGGCCGATGCGTCCGCGCGCCGACCACAGGTTGATCTCCTGCACTTCGCCCGACGCGCGGTCGATGTCGGCAACGGCCGCGCGCGGCGGCTGGTAGGGATTGGCGGAAGGGTTGGCAGTGGCCATGGGATGGTTCTCCTCGGGATGGTGTGATGTCGTGGGCCGGGGTTCGGCGCGGCCATCGTAGCGGAGCCTCCGCGCGGCGCATAGCACCCCTGTTGGGTGGACCGCCCCTACAGCAGCCGCGACCGCTTCACCGCGTGATACCGATTCACCAGCGCCACCGGCAGGTCGCGCGGCTCCACGTCCACCGACAGCGCGTCCTGCCCGGTCACGCGCCGGAAGGCATCGCGTCGCCCCTGCTCGAACCAGTGCGCGCCGGCCACCTCGACCGCCCGCTCGGCCACGCCCAGCGGCTGGCCCGCCAGCTCGCGCAGCACCCGCTCGCGCAGGCTGGCCACCAGCACCAGGTGGCGCGTGCGCATCAGCTTCAGCGCCGGGGCCAGCTCGGCCGCATCCTCGTCGCGGAAGTTCGTCAGCATGATCACCAGCGCCCGCTTGCGCTGCAACTTCATCACGTCGCGCGCCGCCTCGAGGTAGTCGGAGTGGTCGGTGCCGGGCTCGATGTCGTACAGCCGCGCCATCATCGCGTTCAGCGTCACCGCGCCCTTGCGCGGCGCGAAGCGGCGCTGCTGGCCCGGCGCATGGCCGAAGGTGATCGCGCCGACCTCGTCGCCCTCTTTCAGCGCGACGTGGGTCAGCAGCATCAGCGCGTTCAGCGCCTGGTCGAAGTGGCCGCCGTCGGCGCTCAGCGCGCCCTCGTCGGCCCGCATGCGCCGGCCGCAGTCGAGCAGGAACAGCACGCACTGGTCGCGCTCGTCCTGGAACTGCCGCACGATCGGCCGGCCATGGCGCAGCGTCGCCTTCCAGTCGATGTGGCGCACCGGGTCGCCGCTCTGGTAGTCGGCGAGCTGCTTGAAGTCGGTGCCTTCGCCGCGCTGCGCATAGGTCTTGATGCCGATCTGCGACAGCCGCCGGTCGCCGGCCAGCCAGGCATAGCGCGCGACCGCCGCGAAGTTCGGGTACACGTGCAGCACCTGCGGCTCGCCCAGCAGATGCAGCCACTCGAAGCTGCCGCCGCGCGAGCGCAGCCGCAGCTGCGTGCCGCCAAAGCGCACCGGGCCGCGCCGGCGCGGCGTCACGCGGTAGCGCAACTCGATGCGCCGGCGCGCCGGCAGCTTGAACGCGCGCGGCAGCCCGTCGAAATCGAGCGTGCCGTCGGGTTCGTCGAACACCGTGCCGCGCCACGCGAGCGTCGCCGGGTTGGCGACGTTGAGCACCAGCTCGCGCGGCACGCCGAGCGCCAGCGCCTGCGGCAAGCGCCGCTCGAGCCGCAGCGGCGTGCGCGCCCAGCTGCGCCGCGTGTGCCACAGGTCGGCCAGCGCCCAGCCCC